>DATBVX010000059.1:0-6945 GCA_036515135.1 Steroidobacteraceae bacterium | reverse complement strand
GACTTCCTTACTGCCAACTGCCAACTGCCAACTGCCAACTGCCAACTGCCAACTGCCAACTGCCAACTGCCAACCGAGCCGTTACGCCCTCATCCGTTCACGCTTCTCAGTCCTCGCCAGCAGCCTCTTCAGATACTTTCCGGTATACGATGTGGGATGCGCCGCGAGCTCCTCCGGCGTTCCGACCGCGACGATCTGCCCGCCGCCGTCGCCGCCTTCGGGTCCCAGGTCGATCACCCAGTCCGCCGTCTTGATGACGTCGAGGTTGTGCTCGATCACGACAACTGTGTTGCCTTCGCTGCGCAGCCGCTCGAGGACCCGCAGCAACTGCGCGATGTCGTGGAAGTGCAGGCCCGTGGTGGGCTCATCGAGAATGTAGAGCGTGCGTCCGGTCGCGCGCTTGGACAACTCGCGCGCGAGCTTGACACGTTGCGCTTCGCCACCTGACAGCGTCGTCGCGTTCTGGCCGAGGCGCACGTACGAGAGCCCCACGTCCACAAGCGTCGCGAGCTTGCCCGCCACCGCCGGAACGTTCTGGAAAAACCGCGAAGCATCCTCGACGGTCATGTCGAGCACTTCGTGGATGTTGCGACCCTTGTAACGGATCTCGAGCGTCTCGCGGTTGTAGCGGCGGCCCGTGCAGACATCGCACGCCACGTACACATCGGGCAGGAAGTGCATTTCGACCTTGATCACGCCGTCGCCCTGGCAGGCCTCGCAGCGCCCACCCTTGACGTTGAAGCTGAATCGGCCGGGCTCGTAGCCCCGCGCGCGCGCCTCCGGCATGGCGGCAAACAGCTCGCGGACCGGCGTGAACAACCCGGTGTAGGTGGCCGGGTTCGAGCGCGGCGTGCGGCCGATGGGACTCTGATCGATGTCGATCACGCGGTCGATGTGCTCGAGGCCTTCGACACCATCGCTCGGCGCCGTGTCGTACGAAGCGTCGTTCAGCCTTGAAGCCACGTACCGGAACAGCGTGTCGTTCACGAGCGTGGACTTTCCGGAGCCCGAAACGCCCGTCACGCACGTCAGCAGACCGACGGGAACTTCCACCGTGATCGCCTTGAGATTGTTCCCCATGGCGCGCAGCACTCGCAGGGTCCGTCCGTCCGCGCGGCTGCGACGTCGGGGAATCGCGATCTCCAGCTGACCCGACAGATACTGGCCCGTGATTGAGTCCTTGTTGAGCTCGATGTCGCGCGGCGTACCCTGCGCCACGATGCGTCCGCCATGTACCCCGGCGCCCGGGCCGAGGTCGACGACGTGATCGGAGCAACGAATCGCCTCTTCATCGTGCTCGACCACGATCACCGTGTTGCCGAGATCCTTAAGCCTGAGGAGCGTCTGCAGCAGCCGCCGGTTGTCACGCTGATGAAGTCCGATCGACGGTTCATCGAGGATGTACATGACGCCGACGAGCCCGGACCCCACCTGACTCGCGAGCCGGATGCGCTGCGCTTCGCCGCCGGACAGCGTCTCGGCGCTGCGATCGAGGGTGAGATATTCGAGCCCGACGTTGGCGAGGAAGCGCAGTCGATCGGCGATCTCCTTGACGATCTTGGCAGCGATCTCGCCACGCCAGCCTTCGAGCTTGAGCTCGCCGAAAAACAAGAGTGCGGCGCCCACTGAAAGATGCGTGACCTCAGGCAGACTGCTGCTGGCGACGAACACGTTGCGTGCGGCACCATTGAGGCGCGTGCCATTGCATTCCGGGCAAGGGCGATTGCTCAGGTACTTGGCGAGCTCCTCGCGCACCGTCAGCGACTCGGTCTCGCGATAGCGCCGCTCCAGGTTGGGAATGATGCCCTCGAAGCGATGCTTGCGGCGCAGCGTCCCGCCCTGGCCATTGAGATAACGGAACTCGACTTCAGCGGCGCCGCTGCCGTTCAGCAGCGTGTCCTGAACCGCCGGGCTCAACTCCGCCCAGGGCGTTTCGATGTCGAACTTGTAGTGACGCGCCAGCGCCTGGATGAGCTGGAAGTAATACGCGTTGCGCCGGTCCCAGCCGCGCACCGCTCCGCCCGCGAGGCTGAGATGCGGATGCCCCACGACGCGCTGCGGGTCGAAGAACTGCTTGACTCCCAGGCCGTCGCAGACGTTGCATGCGCCGACCGGGTTGTTGAATGAGAACAACCGCGGCTCGAGCTCGGACAGACTGTAGCCGCAGATCGAGCAGGCCATGCGGTCCGAGAACACCAGCTCCTCGCGTTTTGGCTCCTCGAGGTACGCGACCCGCGCAACGCCATCGCCGACGTTGAGCGCGGTTTCGAACGATTCAGCCAGCCGTTGGGCGAGATCCGGGCGCACCTTGAAGCGGTCGACCACGACCTCGACGGTGTGCTTGCGCTTGACGTCGAGCTTGGGCGGATCGTCGAGCTCGACCAGCTTGCCGTCGATGCGCGCACGCACGAATCCCTGGCCGCGCAGCTCCCCGATCAGTTCCACATGTTCGCCCTTGCGCGCGGTCACCACCGGCGCGAGCATTGCGAGCGGAGTGCCTTCCGGCAGCTTCAGCACCTGGTCGACCATCTGGCTGACGGTCTGCGCCGCAAGCTCCTGGCCGTGGTCGGGGCAGTGTGGAATGCCGGCGCGGGCAAAGAGAAGCCGCAGATAGTCGTAAATCTCGGTCACCGTACCGACGGTCGAGCGCGGGTTGTGCGACGTGGACTTCTGTTCGATCGCGATCGCGGGCGACAGGCCCTCGATGTGGTCGACATCCGGCTTCTCCATCATCGAGAGGAATTGCCGCGCGTAGGCCGACAGCGACTCGACGTAACGGCGTTGTCCTTCGGCGTAGATCGTGTCGAAGGCGAGCGAGGACTTGCCCGAACCGGAGAGCCCGGTGAATACGATCAGCTGTTCGCGGGGCAACTCGAGATCGACGTTGCGCAGGTTGTGCGTGCGCGCGCCGCGGATGCGAATGGAGGCTGTGGACATGGACGAGGAAGTGGTGAGCGAGTGAGTGGTGAGTAGTGGGCCGTCGTCGCGAGCTGACAATCGGGCAGCCAAGAACTATACGCGAGGCGTCAAGCGCGGCGCAAAGCACGGTTCCGGCTCGAATTGGGCCGATTCAGGCAGTGCGCAAGCGGGTTTCCGCACATAGAATACACAGCCCTCGTCGAATACCGGTCCACGCGTCCCGACTTACTACTCACCCCTCACCCTTCCCCGGAGATTCCCATGGCCCGCGGCATCAACAAAGTCATTCTCATCGGCCACCTAGGCGCGGATCCGGAGACCAAGTCGATGCCCAGCGGCACCGCGGTGACCAACCTGCGCATCGCGACTACGGAAAGCTACAAAGACAAGCAGAGCAACGAATGGCAGGAGCGCACCGAATGGCACCGGGTGGCGCTCTTCGATCGGCTGGCGGAAATCGCCGGCGAATACCTGCGCAAGGGCTCGCAGGTGTACATCGAGGGCCGCCTGCGCACGCGCAAGTGGCAGGACAAACAGGGCAACGATCGCTACAGCACCGAGGTGATCGCCAGCGACATGCAGATGCTCGGTGGCCGGGGAGGCGGCGGCGGTGCAGGCGCCGGCGCCGAATCGCGGCCCGTGGCCAAGCCGGCAGCTGCGGAACCGGCGAGCACCGCGGAACGCGAGGATTTCGACGACGACATTCCGTTCTGACGTTTCAGTACCCCGTCGGACGGCAAATCGACAGGAGGAGTCATGCGGATCCGGAATCTTGCGGTGCTGACGTTCATGGCGACTGCTGCAGTGGCTGCGCCGGAACCGACCGACGACGCGATCTATGCGCAGGCCGTGGCGCATGCAGGGCGCAGCAGCCAGGATCGGGAGCGCGACGCGCGGGAGCTGCCCGCCAGGGTAATGGCGCTTGCGGGCCTGAAGCCGGGGACGAAAGTGGCCGACGTCTTCGGCGGCGGAGGTTACTACAGCGAGCTGATCAGCTACGTCGTCGGGCCGCAGGGCGAAGTGGTGCTGGTCAACAACGTGCCTTACGAGAATTACGCGCGCGAGGACCTGAAGGCGCGCTTCACCGCCGGGCGGCTGCCGAACGTGCGCCGATCGGTGGTCGAGAGCTGCGATCTCAAGCTCGGCAAGGAATCCTTCGATGCGATCCTGATCGTCATGTCCTACCACGATCTCTACAACGCCGACCCGCTGGGCGGCTGGCCGGAGATCGACGCGGGGCACTTTCTCGACCAGTTGCATGCGGCGCTCAAGACTGGCGGCGTATTTCTCATCGTCGATCACGCGGCCAAGGCCGGATCCGGCAAGAGCGCTGCGCAGGAGCTGCATCGGATCGAGGAGTCGTTCGCGCGCTCCGATATCACCGGCCACGGGTTCGCGTTCGAGCGTGACTTTGATGGGCTCCGAAACCCGAGCGACGATTACTCGAAGGTAATCTTCGATCCTGCGGTGCGCTTCAAGACGGATCGTTTCGTGCACCTCTACCGCAAGCGGCAAAAGGCTGGTTAGCCGCCTAACTAGCTGTTTATAAAGGTATTGTGTGGTGTTTACGGCAGCGATCGCGCTGTCGTCAGCCTTCATTTATTCATGCCAAACCGCTAACCTTTCGGCCCCGTCGAGAGGAGCCCAATGCCAGGCCGGCTGTTCGTCAAGACTTTCGGTTGCCAGATGAACGAGTACGACTCCGCGCGCATGGCGGACGTGCTGCGCGCAGCTGCAGGAATCGAGCCGACCGATGACGCCGAAGCCGCGGACGTTCTGCTCGTCAACACCTGTTCCGTGAGGGAGAAAGCCCAGGAAAAGGTGTTCTCGCTGCTGGGCGAGTGGCGCAGGATCAAGCAGCGGCGCCCACACGTGATCATCGGCGTCGGCGGTTGCGTGGCCAGCCAGGAGGGCGACGGCATCACCGCGCGTGCTCCGTTCGTCGACGTGGTGTTCGGTCCGCAGACGCTGCATCGGTTGCCCGAGATGATTCGCGAGCTCAAGGCACATGGCCGGCCGGTCGTCGACGTGAGCTTCCCCGAAATCGAGAAATTCGACTCGCTGCCCGAACCCCGAGCCGAGGGTGCGACTGCGTACGTGTCGATCATGGAGGGATGCAGCAAGTACTGCACCTTCTGTGTCGTGCCGTACACCCGCGGCGAGGAGATCAGCCGCCACTTCGACCAGGTGATCGCGGAAGTCACGGCGCTCGCCGCTCAGGGCGTGCGTGAAGTGACGTTGCTGGGGCAAAACGTCGATGCATACGCCGGATCCATGAGTGATGGCAGCGAAGTGGATCTCGCGACGCTCATTCATCACGTCGCGGCGATCACCGGCATCGAGCGAATCCGTTTCACCACTTCGCACCCGGCCGAGTTCAACGCGAGTCTCATCGAGGCCTACGCGAACGTGCCCAAGCTCGCCAGTCACCTGCATCTCCCCGTGCAGTGCGGTTCGGACCGGATCCTCGCGCAGATGAAACGCGGTTACACGGTGCTCGAGTACAAGGCGAAGATCAGGGAACTGCGCGCCGTGCGTGCCGATATTTCGGTCACTTCGGATTTTATCGTCGGCTTTCCCGGCGAATCCGCGCGCGATTTCGAGGCGACGCTCAAGCTCATCGACGACGTCGGTTTCGACCAATCCTTCAGCTTCGTCTACAGCCGCAGGCCCGGAACACCCGCAGCATCGCTCCCTGACGAAGTCACCGAGGAGGAGAAACTGCGGCGCCTCGCCGTGCTCCAGGCAAAGATCAATGCGTACTCGCGCACGCTCAGCGAGCGCATGGTCGGAACCACGCAGCGCGTGCTGGTGGAGCGGCCCTCGAAAAGGAATCCGAGCCAGCTTGCCGGGCGCACCGCGAACAACCGCTGGGTGAACTTCCAGGGCCCGGCATCGCTCATCAATCGCTTCGCTGACGTCATCATCACGGAAGCGCAGCCGAACAGCTTGCGTGGCAGGCTGGCCGGCAGTGCGGATGCGGCCGGCGCGCAACGGCTTCGTGCCGCAGGCTAGGGGACAGTTGGCCTCGGAACTCGCGATCCGCGACTTCGAGCTCGAGCCCGCCGACAACGCGCGGCTGCAGAACCTGTGTGGCCCGCTGGATGAGCATCTGCACCAGATCGAGGAGGGTTTGCGCGTCGATATCCGCCATCGCGGCAACCGCTTCCAGGTGTCCGGCGAGGCCAATGCGGCCAATGGGGCGGAGCACCTTCTGAAAGATCTCTTCGCGCATACGCAGTCGGGTGAGGTGACTCCGGAGCGCGTGCACCTGTCATTGCGCGAGCTCGGCATGAGCGGCGCACCAGCGGAACCTGCCGGGCCGGACGATGAGCTGGCGGTGCGCACGCATCGCGGCGGGATCCAGGCGCGTGGACCGAATCAGAAGCAGTATCTCGCCAATATCCGCAACTTCGACCTGACCTTCGGCATCGGACCGGCGGGCACGGGAAAGACCTATCTCGCTGTGGCGTGCGCGGTGGAGTCGCTGCAAGCGGATCGTGTGCGACGCATCGTGCTCGTGCGCCCGGCCGTCGAGGCCGGCGAACGCCTCGGGTTCCTGCCCGGGGACATGGCGCAGAAAGTCGATCCGTATCTCAGGCCCATGTACGACGCGCTCTACGAGATGCTGGGCTTCGACCGCGTGGCCCGATTCACCGAACGCGCGGTCATCGAAGTCGCGCCACTCGCATTCATGCGCGGGCGCTCGCTCAACGATGCCTTCATCATCCTCGACGAGGCGCAGAACACCACCATCGAGCAGATGAAGATGTTCCTGACCCGCATCGGCTTCGGCTCGAAGGCGGTGGTGACTGGCGACGTCACGCAGACCGACCTGCCTGCTGGCCGCGCCTCGGGGTTGATGCATGTCACCGAGGTGCTCAAGGGAGTCGAGGGTGTCGCGTTCACGTTCTTCACCGCGCGCGACGTGGTCCGCCATCCGCTGGTGCAGCGGATCGTGCAGGCGTACGAAGAGAAGAAATCGTGAGCCTGGACGTCGCCGTGCTCTACGCCACACGCAAACCC
>DATBVX010000058.1:0-7076 GCA_036515135.1 Steroidobacteraceae bacterium | reverse complement strand
GATCCTCGAGCGTGGCGCGCGGCGCATCGATACCGATCTCGAGCAGGATCCGGAGACCCGCTCGCACATGATGGAGGCCATCGGCCGCGTCTACCTGTCCATGGGAGAGGCCGACAAGGCGCTGCCGTTGCTCGATCGCTCGCTCGCACTGCGCCGGGATCTCTACGGTCCCAATGATGTGCTCACGGCAAGCAGCATGCACAGCCTCGCCCAGGCGCGCCGCGACAAGGGCGAGTACGAGGCAGCGGAGAATCTCCTGAGGGCAGCGCTGGCCATCCAGCAGCGCAAGCTCGGAGCCGATCACGAATCGGTCGCCGCCACGCTTTACGATCTCGGGTGGTTGTTGACCGCTCGCGGTGAGTGGGATGCGGCGGAAAGAATCTATCGCCAGAGTCTCGACATCTACGTCGCCACGGGAAGGGAGCGCGACCGCGGCGCGACGACCGTGATGGATGGCCTCGCGACCGTCCTCATGTACAAAGGCGACTATGCGGCGGCCGAAACGCTGTACCGGCACGCGCTGGCGATCAATCGCGAGCTCAGGGGAGCAGATCACCCCGACGTCGCGGTGGAGCTGATGTCTCTTGCAGTGACTTTGCAGGGGCAGTCACGGCTCGCCGAGGCGGAGCCCTTATTTCTCGAGTCCATCGACATCCTCCGACGTGTCAATGGGGCCCAGCATCCCCACACCATCACAGCCCTGGGAAACTACGGGTGGTTTCTGCAGATCAAGGGCGAGCTCGAGCAGGCCGAGCGCGTCCTGCGCGAAGTCCTGGCGCTCGATCGTGACAAGCACGGCGAGCGCCACGCAGACGTCGGCTACGACATGTCCAGTCTCGCCGACGTCTTGTACGAACGCGGACAGATCTCGGAGGCCGAGGAACTGTATCGCGAGGCGCTCACGATATTTGATGCGACCCTGCCATCCAGTCCCCAGTACGTGGCCGCGGCTCTCGTGGGACTGGCGCGCATCTTCGCCGAGCGTGGAGACGAAATTCGCGTCCGCGCATTTGTCGATCGCGCGGTCAGCATCTGGCGCAAGGAGCTGCCCGCCGATCACTGGCGACTTGCCAATGCACAGGCCGCCCTCGGGTGGTGTCTGCTGAACGAGAAGAAATACGTCGAATCTGAGCGCATTCTGCTTGCGAGCCATGCGACGCTGGAAAAACAGCGCGGAGCGAATGACCCCGACACACGACGCGTGCGCGGCTGGCTGGTCAGGCTCTACGATCGTTGGGGCAGACCTGCCGACGCCGATCGTTACCGTCAGCACGGCTAGCAATCCGTCGGTCTTGGGCGCGAGGCTTTCTCCTCTCGGCTGATCCACATGTACCCGTCCTTCTTGATTGCATCCAATTTGTGATGCCGTCTCCCGCGTGCTGCGGCGCTGGATCCCACGATGCGAGTTGTTGCGTGTGGGTACATGTGGATCAGCCGAGAGGAGAAAGCCTTGCGGAAGCCGCGGGCTGGCGTTCCGTCATGCGCCGAGAAACATGCGGTACGCCGGATTGCTCGTCTCCTCGGTGTACGCGTAGTGCAGGTCGTCAATGTGCGCCAGGAACTGCGCGCGATCGCCGGGCGGCACCTGGATGCCGGCCAGCACGCGACCGTAGTCCGAGCCGTGATTGCGATAATGAAACAGGCTGATGTTCCAGCGCGAGCCGATCGCCCGGAGGAACTTGAGCAGCGCGCCGGGGCGTTCCGGAAACTCGAACCGCAACAGAAGTTCGCCCGCGATGCCGCGTCCATGGCCGCCGACCATGTAGCGCACGTGCAGCTTCGCCACCTCGTTGTCGGTCATGTCGATGACGGAGAACCCGGCCGCGCCGATGCCGCGGATGACGGCTTCCTTTTCCTCCCGGCCCTGCGAGAGCGCGATACCGACAAAGATCTGCGCGCGCTCGGCGTTCTCGTAGCGGTAGTTGAACTCGGTGACGCTGCGTGCACCCAGCACCTCGCAGAACCTGAGAAAGCTTCCGGGTTGCTCCGGTAGCTCCACGGCCATCAGCGCTTCGCGCTGTCCCCCAAGGTCGCCGCGTTCCGCGACGTGGCGCAGGCGATCGAAGTTCATGTTGGCGCCACTGTTGATGGCGATCAGCGTCGAATCCTGGAGGCTCTCCCGTGCCACGTACATCTTGATGCCCGCGACCGCCAACGCGCCTGCCGGCTCGGCGATGGCGCGCGTATCCTCGAAGATGTCCTGGATAGCGGCGCAGATCTGGTCCGTGCTCACCAGCACGACTTCATCGACGTACTGACGTGCCAGCCGGAAGGTCTCCTCGCCGACGCGTCGCACGGCCACGCCATCCGCAAAGATGCCGACGCGCTCGAGCGTCACCCGCTCCTTTCTCTTGAGCGAGTCGTGCATGGCCGCGGCATCCTCGGGTTCCACGCCGATCACCTTGATGCGCGGATAGAGGGACTTCACGTACGCCGCGATGCCCGCGATGAGACCGCCACCCCCTACCGGGACGAAGATCGCGTCGAAATCGCCGGGCCGCTGGCGCAGGAGTTCCATGCCGATCGTGCCCTGCCCCGCGATCACATCCGGATCGTCGAACGGATGGATGAATACGAGCTGACGCTCACGCTCGAGGATGAGCGAACGTTCGAACGCCTGGTCGTAATCATCGCCGTGCAACACGACTTCACCGCCGAGATCCACCACCGCCTGCACCTTGATGTGCGGCGTCGTCTGGGGCATGACGATCACCGCCGGAATTCCACGCTGGCGCGCGGCGAGCGCCACGCCCTGCGCATGATTGCCCGCCGAAGCGCAGATCACGCCGCGCTGCGCGGCTGTCTGCGAGAGGTGAGCGATCTTGTTGTACGCACCGCGGAGCTTGAATGAAAAGACCGGCTGCAGATCCTCGCGCTTGAATAGCACGTCGTTGCGAAGGCGCCGCGACAGGCGCGGCGCGCGCTCGAGAGGTGTTTCGATCGCGACGTCGTAGACGCGCGCCTTGAGAATGCTCTCGACGTAGTTGTTCTGCACGGGTGAGTGAGCCCGGTGACGGAAACCTTGGACTAAGTTAGCAAGAAACGCGCGCCACGGCATCGACCGCCGACTTGCCCGGGCGACCGGGCAAAGCCTGCGCGGTGAATCCTAGTGGCTGCGCTCCGGGACTTTTGCGGCGAAGCGGAAGCGCGTCTTGCCGACCATCACGATGTCGCCATCCTTGAGCGATTGGCGCCGGCTGACACGTTGGTCGTTGACATACACCCCGTTGGTGCTTCCCAGGTCCTCGATCACGGTGGCGTTGGGCACCGTCAGGATCCGGGCGTGGTGACGGCTGATGTAACGCGTGTCGATCGCAATGTCGTTGTCGTCGGTGCGTCCGATGCTCGTTGTCTTCTTGCCGATGACGTGCACGACTTCGCTGTCTGCGTCGAGCCGCACGAACAGCCGTGTCATCGGCTCCGGCTCGGCGGGCGGCGGCTCGGGCCGCGGCTGCGGTGGCTTCGGCGCCGGCGCGTCGCCGCTCAGGCGGCGGATATCGCGCTGGATGCAGCCGATGATTTCGCTGCTTGCCTTGAGCTCGCCTTCGAGTCGTAAGATGGTCGCATCCCGCGTCGCGAGGGTATCCTGGAGATGACGGATCTGACCGCGCTGCTCATCAAGGGTGCGTTGCACGCTCGACTGCTGGTCGGTTTTCTGCCTGAGCTGTGATTCGAGCCGGAGCATCGAGTCCTCGGCGACCCGGAGATCGCTTTCGAGGCGTCCCAGGGCTTCCGTCTTCTCGCGCATCTCGCGCTCGAGCGCAGCGATCGATTCAGCCTGGTCGTCCACGCTCCGTTGCAGCGTGTTGATGCGCTCGCCGCGCGTGGCGAGCTCGGCGGCATTGATGCGCAGATCCGTTTCGGCCTGCGCCAGGCGCGCGTCCTTCTCGCCGACCATGGCCGCGACCTCGGACCACTTTTCCTTCCAGTTGTCGAGCTCGCGCGCCTGCGACTCGGCGACCTCGTCCTGGACGCGCCGCCGCGATTCCAGTTCGGCGTTCGCCCGCATGCGTGCGCCCAGCTCGGTCGCCAGACCGGCAGCTCGTTTCTGCTCGGTCTTCAGCGCAGCAATCAGATCGGTCACCTCCTGACCGCGCTTGGCATGCTGCCCCCTGAGCGATTCAAGCGTGGCCTGCACCAGCGCCAGCTCCTCATCGCGATCGTGTAGCGTGGCTCCCGCGGTACCCAGGTCATCCTGCAATGCGACGATGCGCGTATCGCGCAGTTGCAGCTCGCCGTGCAGCCGCGCGATCTCGGTTGCGCGCGAATTGATTTGCTGCTCGAGGTCGGCAATCACCGCGCCCGAGTCCTGCGTGATGGCGCGCAGCCGGGTGAGTTCCGCCGTCCCCTCGTTGATCGCCGTCTCGCGGTTCAGCAGCTCGCCCCTCAGCCCGTCGATCACGGCGTCGCGTTCCTGCAGCCCTGCCTTGAGCGCGCCAATTTCTTCCGCACGCTGGGTCAGCTCGGCCTCTAGATGGGTGCCGTGTTGCAGGTGAATGTCGACATCCTGCTCGAGCGCGAACAGCGCCTCATCGTGGTAGCGCCGACGCGCCTCGAGGCTCTGCAACGCCTCGAGGCAACGCTCGGCCTGACGTTGCGCACTGCCGCGGTCGTGATCGAGATCCTCCAGCCGGCGCGTCTGCCCCTCGAGCGCCTGCGCAATCTCGCCGCGCGCCGCCTCCTTCTGATCGAGTTGAGTCTCGAGCCGCGAGATCCGCTGATCGCGAGCGGCAAGCTCGGCGGTGCGTGTCTGCGACTGCTGTTCCAGCTCCCCGATCGACACCTTGAGCAGGCGGCCGACCTCATCGTGACTGTGAACAAGTCCTTCGAGCTCGCTTACCTCGCCGGCGCGCGCCGCCGCTTCGGCTTCCAGGCTGGCGATACGCGCGTCGCGCGCTTGCACGACTTCAGTCAGGGCAAGCTTGTCGATCTCCACTGCATCGCGCTGCTGCTCGATCAGTCGGATCTGGTCGGCACGCGCCGCGAGATCAGTCTTGAGACGGGCAAGCGTCGTACCGCGCGCTTCCACGTCCGCCGCCAGGCCATCGCGTGCGTCCTCGAGGTCCGCAATCTGCGATTGCAGAATCGCCTTGTCCTTCTCCGACACTCGCAGCTGCCGCTCGACTCGGGCAAGCTGCTCTTCGAGATCGGCCGTATGCTCGGACTTGGCGCGCAGGCTCGCCTCAAGCGAGCGGATCGTGTCGAACACACTCGCGAGTTCGGCAGCGCCCGCGGCTGGCTGGGCGGCAAAGGAATCCGTGGCGCTCAGCCTGGCGCTCTCTACCGCGACGGCGGCTTCGTAGGCGACCGGATCGAGAAGCGGCAGCTCTTCGGTGCTGTCGAGATCGATTTCGTGACCGGAACTCCGGTCGGCGCGATTGCTCATAAACAGTCGTCCCCTTCGACGCACGGTGCTTCCAATTGAGGGGCCGATTTCTGATAGTTCGAGTGGCCCCGCCGCACAGTGGGTCGCAAGCGATGGAGAAAGGCAAGGGCAGAGTAAACATAAGGGTGAGGCTCACGCAAATTGGCGTGGCGCGGCGCAAAAAAGCGCCGGACCGGCGGCTGGTGATATTCTGCCGGCGCCTTCCGGCCATCCCCCGGATCACATCGCTACATTGCTCGATATAAAGAAGGAGCGATGCGCAACGTCTACCTGCTCGCCGCTGCCCAGGCACTCGCCGCCTCGGGCACGTTCGCGATCGTGCTGCTGGGCGGAATTCTCGGCGCTGAACTCGCGCCACGGCCCGAATGGGCGACGTTGCCCGTTTCGATGGGGATCCTGGGAGTCGCTGCAACCACGATTCCCGCGGCATTGCTGATGCAGCGAATCGGGCGCAAGCGCACGTTCATCCTCGGCGCGGTGCTCGCGGGCCTGTCGTCGCTCGGCGTCGCCTGGGCTGTGGAGCAGCACAATTTCGCGATCTTCTGCGCGGCGATCTTCGTCATGGGGGCGAACCTGGCGTGCGTCCACCAGTACCGCTTCGCCGCGATCGAGTACCTCGAGCCGGAGCGCGCCGGCATCGCGGTCTCGATCGTCATGTGCGGCATGCTGCTGGCGGCGATGGGCGGTCCGCAGTTCGTGCTCGCCGCCCGTGGCTGGCTCATGCAAAGTGAATACGCCGGCTCATTCCTGGCGGTGTCGCTCCTTTACGTCGGAGCGGTGATCCTGCTCACGCGACTCGGTGCACCACGGCTCCACATGGCTTTATCGCACGAGCCCGCGCGCCCGCTGTCGGGCATCGCACGCCATCCCGCTTTCGTCGTGGCCGTGCTCGGAGGAATCTCGGGCTATGCGGTGATGAGTTTCATCATGACGGCCACTCCGCTCAGCATGCACGTCGTGGACGGCTTGAGCGTCGAAGCCACGACCTGGGTGATCCAGAGCCATCTGCTTGCGATGTTCGTGCCGTCGCTGGCGAGCGGCTGGCTGGTGACCCACGTCGGCGTGAAGCCCATGATGGCGCTGGGCGTCATCTTGATGAGCCTGTGCATCACCATCTCCGCGTTGGGATCACACCACGTGATGCACTACTGGTGGGGGCTGGTCCTGCTGGGTGCGGGCTGGAACCTGCTGTTCGTCGCCGGAACGACGCTCCTGACGACGACGTATCGACCGTCCGAGCGCTTCCGGGCGCAGGGTGTGAATGACTTCGCCGTGTTTGGCTCCCAGGCCATCGCCTCGCTGCTGGCGGGGCCGGCCATCCAGCACCTGGGTTGGAAAACCCTCAACCTGGCGAGCACGCCGCTGCTGATCGCGATGGTGATCGGATTGCTGGCGCTCTATCGCCGTGAAACGGCGGCGCCGTCACGTGCCGCGGCGGTAGGCAGCGAAAGTTAGGACGATCAGCTTTTCAGGAATTCACGAGCATGCTGCGCCACCAGCTGCGGCGCGGCGCTCAAGATGCCCGCTCCCTGTTCGGGAAGATCGACGAGCCGCGCGCTGCGGAGCAAATGGCGCGCACGCTGAGCCGCATCCCACATCTCGTCCTTCGGACGGATCACGAGCACCGGCTGTCGCAGCAGCGGCAGGCGCTCGTTTGCCGCATAGTTGTACGCGGCATGTGCGCCCCACG
>DATBVX010000057.1:0-12446 GCA_036515135.1 Steroidobacteraceae bacterium | reverse complement strand
GCGAAATAGAGTTCGGGTGCGATGATCTTGCCCGTCTGTCCGACCTGCAGGTCGTTGGGCGCGTAACCCGCATCAACCGCGGCCCGGGATGCGCCGACCGCGGCACCGAGCTTGTCGGCCAGGCTGAACATCAGCTGGAAGTTCTGAGCGCTGCCGAGCGCGCGGCCGCCCGACACTACGCGACTGGCCGCCTGCAGGTCAGGGCGATTCGACGACCCGGAGGACACCGACACGAACCGCGTATGGTTCGGCAATTCGACCGCGAGCGAGATCTTTTCCACTGGCGCAGAGCCGCCGGGAGGCGAGGCCTCGAATGAGGCGACGCGCACGGTGCCCACGATTGCCGTGTCAACGGGCGATTCGACCGAGAGAATTGCATTGCCCGCGTAGATGGGACGGCGGAACCGCTGGGACCCGTCCACGGCCATGATGTCGCTGACCTGTGGAACACCGAGCAGCGCCGCCACACGGGGCATCAGGTCCTTGCCAAACGTCGTTGAAGGACCAAACAGGTGCGAGAAGTCCTTGGCCAGCTCGACGACCTGGGGCGCCCAGGTGGCCGCGAGCGCATGCGCGTTGGCGATGTGGTCCACCTGCAGCACGCGGCTTACACCCGTGAGCGCGGCGGCCTGCGCGCTGACGGCGGCGCCATCAGACGCGAGCACCGCAATCACGATCTCCGGCTGGGGCAGCGCACGTGCGCAGGTGACGCACTTCGCCGTGCTGGGATTGAGCTTGGCGCCATCGTGCTCGGCAATGATCAATACCCGCGCTGTCACAGCAATCCCTTTTTCTTGAGAGCAGCGACGAGTTCCTGTGCATCCTTGACCATGATGCCTTTCTGGCGCTGGGCTGGCGGCTCACAACGCAGGACTTTGAGCTGCGGTGACGGCGTGACGCCGAGGTCCTGCAGAGAAAGCGTGTCGAACGGCTTCTTCTTGGCTTTCATGATCTCCGGCAGCTTCACGTAGCGCGGTTCGTTCAGTCTCAGATCGGTGGTGATTACCGCGGGCAGATCGATCTCGATCGTCTCCAACCCCGCATCGACTTCCCGCGTGACAGTGGCTTTGCCGTCCTTGAGTTCGACGCGCGACGCGAATGTCGCTTGCGGGCGATGCCACAGGGCAGCGAGCATCTGTCCGGTCTGATTGTTGTCGTCGTCGATCGCCTGTTTGCCGAGGATCACGAGCATGGGTTCCTCGCGGCGGGCGAGGGCCAGAAACGTCCGCGCCGCCGTGAGGGGTTCGACCGGAGCATCGGCCTGGACCAGGATTGCGCGATCGGCGCCCATCGCCAGCGCGGTGCGCAGCTGCTGCTGGCAATCCGCAGGTCCGATGCTGGTGACGACAACTTCCTGCGCCACACCCCGCTCCCGGATGCGCAGCGCCTCCTCGAGAGCGATCTCGTCGAACGGGTTGATGCTCATCTTTACGCCGTCGGTCACCACGCCGCTTCCGTCCGGCTTGATGCGGACGCGGACGTTGTAGTCCACGACGCGCTTGATGCACACCAGGATTCTGCTCATCGATTTCCCTCGAACGGCGTTGCGCCGACGGCGTGCCCTTGATTCGGGTGGCTGCCGTCGCCTGCGTGAGGACGTTATCGTAGCGGATTCCTACGCGCTCGGCGCGTGACGGCGCGGTTGCACCTGCGAACGGCGCGGGCGATAGTCACGCCGATGCTGAGCTACACGTTGCGCAGGTTGCTGGGTGCGATACCGACGCTCTTCGTCGTCATCACCGCCACCTTCTTTCTGATGCGCCTGGCGCCGGGCGGGCCGTTCGATCAGGAGCAGACGCTGCCACCGGAGATCAAGGCCAATCTGCAAGCGGCTTACGGTCTCGATGAACCGCTGCTGGTGCAGTATGGCCGCTACCTGCGAGGGCTGTCCCGGGGCGATTTCGGGCCCTCATTCAAGTATCGCGATTTCACCGTCACCGAACTGATCCGGCAGGGGTTACCCGTCAGCCTGACACTCGGCATGTGTGCGTTGGCCATCGCGATCGCGATTGGCATTCCGCTGGGTATCTTCGCAGCGTTGCGACAGGATACGGTCTCGGACCGCTTGATCGTCGCCATCGCGGTCATCGGCATCGCGATCCCCGGGTTCGTCGTTGCGCCGCTGCTGGCGCTCGTCTTCGGCATCCATCTGCGCTGGCTGCCGGTTGCCGGCTGGGAACCCGGCTCGATTCGCACGTTGATACTTCCGGTCGTCGCACTGGCGTTGCCGGTGATCGCCTATGTAACCCGCCTCACGCGGGGGAGCCTGCTCGAGGTGTTGAGCAGCAACTATGTGCGCGCGGCGCGCGCACGCGGCCTGCCGGAACGCGCGGTCATCACGAGTCACGCGCTCAAGGCGACGCTCATTCCGGTCGTGAGCTACGTGGGTCCCGCTGCCGCCGCGGTGCTGACGGGATCGCTGGTGATCGAGACGATCTTCAGCCTGCCCGGAATGGGACGCTACCTGGTGCAGGGGGCGCTCAATCGCGACTACACCCTGGTGATGGGGATGGTGATCGTCTACGCGACGCTGACGCTGCTGTTCAACCTCGTCGTGGATCTCCTGTATGGATGGCTCGATCCGCGCGTGCGCCGTGATTGAGCGCGGACCGTGGCGGGATGCGTGGCGACGATTGCGTCGCAATCGAATGGCGGTGCTGAGCCTCACAATCATCGCCATGCTCGCGGTGGCGTCGCAGGTCGGCCCCTCGCTGAGCCCTCACGCCTACGACGCGCTCGACTGGAGCGCGCTCGCCAGCTCACCCACACTTGCGGGCTCCCACTGGCTGGGCACGGATCATCTGGGACGCGATCTGTTTGTGCGAACGCTTCATGGCATGCGCATTTCCCTGCTGATTGCCCTCTTCGCCACCACGATCAGCGTGCTGATTGGCGTGGCTTGGGGCGCCACAGCCGGCTACGTGGGTGGGCGGGTCGACGCACTGATGATGCGTTGCGTCGATGTGCTGTATTCGCTGCCCTACATCTTCTTCGTGATCGTCCTGACGGTGCTGTTCAGCCGCAGCCTGGTGCTGCTCTTCGTCGCGATCGGCGCCGTCGGCTGGCTGACGATGGCTCGCATCGTACGAGGACAGGCGCTCGCGCTCAGGCGCCGTGAGTTCATCGAGGCCGCCATCGCAACCGGAGCATCGACACCCCGCATTCTGTGGCGCCATGTCGCGCCCAACGTGGCCGGGCCCGTAGTCGTCTATGCATCGCTCATCGTTCCGCAGATGATCCTGTACGAGAGCTTTCTGAGTTTCCTTGGGCTCGGTGTGCAGGAGCCGCTCGCCAGCCTGGGCAGCCTGGTTGCCGAAGGAGCCTCCGGAATGGAGTCGGCCCCGTGGATGTTGATGGTGCCGGCTGCCGTGCTGGTGACGTTGCTGATGTGCTGCAACTTCCTCGGCGATGGACTGCGCGACGCATTCGACCCCACGGAATCCTGATGGCACCGCTGCTCAGCATTCGCGATCTCGAAGTGCGCTTCGCGACTGCGGAGGGCGAAGTGCTGGCCGTCGATGGCGTCGATCTTGACGTGGCGGCGGGGGAATGCCTCGGCCTGGTCGGCGAGTCGGGCGCGGGCAAGAGCCAGCTCTTTCTGGCGATTCTGAAGCTTCTGGCCCGCAATGGACGCGCCAATGGCAGCGCCCGATTCGACGGAGTCGATCTGCTGGCGTGCACGCGGCAGGAGTTGAACCGGGTTCGTGGCAAGCGCATCGGCATCGTCTTCCAAGACCCGCTGACTTCTTTGACTCCCCACATGAGGATCGGCGAGCAGATCGCTGAAGTCCTGATTGCCCATCGCGGTGCAACGCGTCGTTCGGCCCGGAAGAGGGCGCTGGAACTGCTCGAACGCGTGCAGATGAGCGATGCGCCGCGGCGGCTGCGCCAGTATCCGCACGAATTGTCCGGCGGGCAGCGCCAGCGGGCGATGATCGCCATCGCGCTGGCGTGCGAGCCCGGACTTCTGATCGCCGACGAGCCGACGACGGCGCTCGATGTCACGATCCAGGCGCAGTTGCTCGAGCTGTTCAGGCAACTCAAGCGCGAGTCGCAGATGTCGATGGTGCTCATTACGCACGACCTGGGCGTCATCGCCGGGTTGGCAGATCGCGTCGCGGTGATGTATGCGGGACGAATCGTCGAAGAAGCGGGGGCAAACGACTTGTTCCGGTCGCCGTGCCACCCTTACAGCGAGAGCCTGCTCCGCGCCACACCTCACCTGGATGCACCGCTGACGATGGATCTTGTGGCCATACCGGGCCAGCCGCCGAGTCCTACCTCACGGATAACCGGATGTGCATTCCTCGACAGGTGCTCCGCTGGGGTGGAGATCTGTGCCAGGGTCACTCCCGAGTTGCGCAGCGGACGGAGCGGTCAGCGACTGGTCGCCTGCCACAACCCCATCGGGAAGACGCAGCGCTCATGACAGGTCTCTTTTCCAGAACGCGTGACACCGAGCCGCTGCTGGCGATCCGCGATCTTGACGTCCGCTACGCGATTCGCCGCGGAGTGTTTGGCCCAACCGAAGAGCTTCGCGCGGTCGCAGGCGTCAGCTTTGAGCTGCGTGCCGGCGAGACGCTTGGAATCGTCGGCGAATCGGGCAGCGGGAAGTCAACCATGGTGCGGGCAATCCTGCGGCTGATCCGGCCCAGCGCCGGGCGTGTCAGCTGGCTCGGTCAATCCCTGGCCGAGCTTCCGTCGTCGCAGTTGCGCGCGTTGCGGCGCGAAATGCAGATCGTTTTCCAGGATCCCCTCGCGAGCCTCGACCCCCGGATGACGATCCTCGACAGCGTGTCTGAACCATTGGCAATCTTTCGGCCCGAGCTGTCCGCGGCGGAACGGACGCGGGAGGTGCGGGCGATGCTCGAGCGCGTGGGTATGAGCGGCGAGATCGTGAATCGCTATCCCCACCAGTTCAGCGGCGGCCAATGCCAGCGCATCGCGATCGCACGCTCTCTCATTCTCACGCCTAGCCTGCTCATCTGCGATGAACCCGTCAGCGCGCTCGACGTCTCGATACAGGCCCAGATCGTCAACCTGCTCATGAGGCTCCAGCGGGAGATGAACCTCAGCATGCTGTTCATCAGCCACAACCTGGCCGTCGTCCGCCACGTGAGTCAGCGCGTGCTGGTCCTATACCTTGGGCGCGTGATGGAACTGGCGCCGCGCGAGGAGCTGTATACGCGTCCACGGCATCCCTACACGCGCGCGCTTCTCGAATCGATCCCAGCGCCCGACCCGGCGCGCGAACGGGAGCCCCAGCGGGCGAGCCTGGGGGGCGAAGTTCCATCGCCACTGACTCCGCCGACGGGCTGCGTCTTCCGCACCCGTTGCCCGTGGACGCAACCCCGTTGCGGCAATCAGGTGCCGCCGCTGGAATCAGTGAGCGTCAATCACCAGGTCGCCTGCGTGCGCTGGCGGGAAATTGCACCTTGAGCCGGGGCGGGGGACGCCGATGATCGATCTCGATGCCTACTTCGATCGCATCGGGTACGCCGGCGAGCGAACGGCAACACTCGATACGCTGCGTGCCATCGTTGTGCGGCATACGGAGGCCATAGCGTTCGAGAACCTGGACCCGTTGCGGGGTCAACCGGTGCATCTGGATCCGACGTCGCTCGAACGCAAGCTCGTGACGGAGCGGCGCGGCGGCTATTGCTTCGAGCAGAACCTGCTGCTCCGCCATGTCCTGGAGGCGCTCGGATTTCCGGTGATCGGGCTCGCTGCCCGCGTGCTCTGGAACACGCCTGACAATGCCGCGCTGCCGCGCACTCACATGGCCTTGCATCTCGATGTCGGGGGGACGATTTACATCGTGGACGTCGGTTTCGGGGGGTTGACGCTTACCGCGCCGCTGCGTCTCGAACCGGGCATCGAGCAGGCGACCCCCCACGAGCCGTTCCGGCTCGTCGAGTCGAGCAGGGAGTTCACTCTGCAGACGAAGATTGCCGGCGGCTGGAAATCGCTCTATCGCTTCGATCTGCAACCGCAACTGCTGGCGGACTACGAAGTGATCAATTGGTATCTGTCGAATCACCCGAGCTCTCCTTTTGTGACCAATCTGATGGCGGCGCGCCCGACACGCGACCGGCGCTATGCGCTTTTCAATAACCATCTCAACGTGTATCGACTCGATGGCACGAGCGAGCACTACAACCTCGCGAGCGTGAGTGCGATCCGCGCGGCGCTTGAGGAGCACTTTCTCATCCAGCCGCCAGCGGGCCCGCGACTCGATGCGCTGCTCGAGCGCATGCTTGCGGGCCACTGAGGACGCCGCCAGAACGGTCACTTCTTGTACACTCGTCATTTCCCTCGCAAGCGACGCGAAGGCACGCAATGGGTCCGTTGGCCGGTGTCAGGATTGTCGATTTGAGCCGTGTTCTGGCCGGTCCGTGGGCGACCCAGATCCTGGCCGACCTTGGCGCGGATGTCATCAAGGTCGAACACCCGCAAGGCGGCGACGAGACGCGCGCGTGGGGACCGCCGTATCTCAAAGACCGCGATGGCGCTGATACGAGCGAGTCGGCCTATTTCCTCAGCACCAACCGGGGCAAACGTTCGGTGGCCCTCGATTTCGCGACCCCGGATGGGCAGCGCCTGGTGCGCGAGCTTGCGATGCAGTCCGATGCGCTGGTCGAGAATCTGAAAGTGGGCGGAATGAAAAAGTACGGTCTGGCGTTCGACGATCTCGCGCCACTCCACTCACGCCTCATCTACTGTTCAGTGTCAGGCTTCGGGCAGGCAGGCCCGGACGCCACCCGCGCGGGCTACGACGCGATGATTCAGGGCATGGGCGGACTGATGAGCATTACCGGCTTGCCGGACGGGGAGCCAGGAGGCGGGCCGCAGAAGGTCGGAGTCGCCGTCGCGGATTTGATGGCTGGAATGTACGCCGTCTGCGCGATCGTGGCGGCACTGTACGAACGCGAAAAAACCGGCGCTGGCCAGCATATCGATCTCGCATTGCTGGATACGCAGGTTGCCAGTCTGGCCAACCAGGCGCTTGGCTACCTGGTTTCCGGCGAGGCACCGCGCCGACGCGGTACGGCACATCCGAACATCGTCCCGTACCAGGCATTCGCGACTGCGGACGGTCAGCTGATGCTCGCGATCGGGAACGATCGCCAATTTGCGGCATTCTGCGAGCTCGCCGGCCGCAAGGAGGTGGCGGCAGATCCGCGCTTCGCGACCAATGCCGCACGCGTGGAGCATAGGAATGAGCTCGTGCAGCGGGTGACCGAACTGCTCAAGACCCGTACGACGCGGCAATGGCTTGAACTGCTTGCGACGGCCAGCATTCCCTGCGGTCCCATCAACGACATCGCACAGGTGTTCGCGGAGCCCCAGGTGAAGTATCGCCAACTTCACCTCACGCTGCCCCATCCGAGCGCCGGCAGCACGCCGGGAGTCCGCAATCCGATTCGGTACTCGCGCACCCCGATCGAATATCTGCGGGCGCCGCCACTGCTCGGCCAACACACGGACGAAGTGCTCAGCGAGCGCCTCGGACTCGATGCGGCTGAAATCGACTCGTTGCGGCGACGCCGAGTGGTAGCCTGAGACCGCGCGACAGCATTGCCCCGATCACGCAAGAGTAGTTTCCAATGACACACCGACGACTCGTGACACCCAGCGAAGGCTTGAGCACCGTGCGCTATGAGATCCGCGGGCGCCTCGCGCGCCGCGCTCTCGAAATGGAGCGCCTGGGTTACGAAATCATTTCGCTCAACATCGGCAACCCGGGCGCGTTCGGCTTCCGCACGCCCGAAACCATGCGACTCGCGATGATCGAGAACCTGCGGGCAGCCGAGGGCTACTGCCATCAGAAGGGCATCTTTCCGGCGCGCGAGGCTGTGGTCATGCAGCAGCAGGAACGTGGCGTGCGCGGTGTGACGGCTGAGGAGGTCTTCATCGGCAATGGCGTGAGCGAGCTCATCGATCTCACGCTGCGCGCATTGCTCAACGCGAGCGACGAGGTGCTGGTGCCGAGCCCGGACTACCCGTTGTGGACCGCGGCCGTCAATCTCAATCGAGGTCGCGCCGTGCACTACCACTGTCGGCCGGAAGCCAGCTTCGTGCCCGATGTCGAGGAGATCGAGCGACTGATCACCCGGCGTACGCGGGCCATCGTCGTCATCAATCCGAACAATCCGACCGGGGCCGTGTATCCGCGTGCCGTGCTCGAAGCCATCGCGCGGCTTGCCGAGAAGCATCACCTGGTCGTGTTCAGCGACGAGATCTACGACCAGATGCTCTATGACGGCGCCGAGTTCGTGCCCATGGCGACACTCGTGCAGCACACGCTCTGCGCGACCATGAGCGGCCTTTCCAAGGTCTACCGCGCTTGTGGCTACCGGGTAGGCTGGGCCGTGTTCTCGGGCGATCTCGAGCACGCTCATGACTATCTGGCTGGGCTCGAACTGCTGGCGTCGCTGCGTCTGTGCAGCAACGTGCCGGCGCAATGGTCGGTGCAGACTGCGCTGGGCGGGCATCAGAGCATCCGTGAGCTCACGGCACCCGGTGGGCGCCTGTACGATTCGCGCCGCGCGATCATCGACGCCGTGGCACGCAGCCGTTACTTGCGTCTCGTCACGCCGGCCGGGGCGATGTACGCGTTCATCGAGGTGCGGCGCGATGCGCTGCCGGATTTCGATGACCAGGCGTTCGCGATGGATCTGCTCGAGCAGAAACACGTGCTGGTGGCGCCCGGCGTGAGCTTCAACGTTTCCTACAAGAATCATTTCAGGATCACGAATCTGCCGGATGGCCCGGTGCTCGCGGCGGTCTTCGAGCGCATCGAGGAGCTGCTCGACGCGTACACCGCTGATGCCAGCGCGCGCACTCAGCCCGACCTCAAAGTGGTCGAGCCCGCGACCAGGCGGTGATTCATTAGTCGCGTCAACTAGACTGCGTACTGCACTGATTCATATATAAGTTGTATCGGCTGCCGGAACACCTCGAGCGCGCGCTGACGAGTACGGCCACAATCGTCACGGCCGATCCTCGGCAAGCCTTTGCCGTGCGCCTGGCGTGGAACGAGCAGCATCACTCGCTGGGACACGTCGTCTGGCCGTCGCCGGATGTGCTCCCGCTCAGCACTTGGCTCGCACGGATGTGGGGCCGTGCAGCGTCTGGTGACGAGCCAGCAGAACACGCCCCACTCCTGACAACCGCGCAGGAGCGAACCCTCTGGGAGCAAGTTGTCGAGGACAGCGGGGGTATTCGTGACCTTCTGCATCCCCATGGCGCAGCGCGTGCCGCGCTAAGCACCTGGCAGCGGATTCACGAGTGGGCGATCGATCGTCGCGCTCTCGAGCCGGTGACCACCGAAGAGACGCGTGCGTTTCTGTCATGGGCAGGGCAGGCCATGGAGCGCATGCGTGATCATCGCTGCATCGATCCCTCGCGAGCGTTGTGGCGTTGCCCACTTGCGGGCACCACCGTTGAGGGCAGCGAGTTCGTCCTGCTCGGCTTCGATCGTGAGCCGCGGTCACTCAGTGAACTGCGCGCGCGCCTGGCCGCTCGCGGTCTGAATGCCCGTGGCGCGCCCGGTCGCGCGCCCCGGGCGGCTGGAGCCAAGCTCCGTCTCGCGAACGCCGAGGCTGAAGTGCATGCCGCCGCCCGTTGGGCACGACGCCGGCTGGAGCGTAATCCTGATGACCGGCTGCTGATTGCGATCCCCGATCTCGCGCAGCGGCGTGGCTACGTCGACTACGTTCTTACTGACATCCTCGATCCCGCTTCGTTGTTGGCGTTATCGACTCGAAGCGGCAGGATCTTTGCACTCGAGACCGGCGAGACACTCGATCGCTATCCGATCGTCGCGACGGCCCTGACCGCACTCGAGCTCGCCGTCGGGTATCTCGCGTTCGACACAGTCAGTCACTGGTTGCGGTCGCCCTATCTTCTCGCCGGAGTGTCGGCTGCGGGCCCGCGAGCACAGCTCGACATCGCGATACGCCGCTTCGCCGCGGAAGAGCTCGATCTTCGCGGGCTGCGCAGCGTGCTGCGGCGTACGGATCAAGCTGTCGAAAAGGATCCATTGATCGAAGCCCTGGGGCGTTTCGCCGAGAAGATTGCGACCGGACCACGTACGCCGGCGGAATGGACTGTGACGTTCAGCGACGCCTTGAAGTTGATCGGTTGGCCCGGCGAGCGGCCCCTCGACAGCATGGAGTACCAGACCGTCGAGAAGTTTCACGGCACGTTGCGAGAGCTCGCGACGCTCGAACGACTGCTGGGCCGACTCGAGCCGGCGGCGGCGGTGCGCGCGCTGAGGCGGCTTCTGGAGCAGACCGCGTTTCAGCCGGAAACGGGAGACACGGCGGTCACCGTGACCGCACGTCTCGAGGATCCAGTCTTGAATTTTGACGGCATCTGGGTGAGCGGCCTGCATGCGGGCGCCTGGCCGGAAACACCACATCCCGATCCGTTCATTCCCTGGCAGCTGCAGGTCGCTGCGGGCATTCCAGAAGCCTCCGCGGCCGGCATGCTCGAGCGAGGGCGGCGGATCCTCGCGTCGTGGCTTGCGAGTTCTCAGGAAGTGATCTTGAGCTGGCCCCGGCGTCTCGACGATGAGGACTGCGATCCCAGTCCGTTGATCGTCGCTCTTCCCGATGCGGTGGAACAGCTTGTGTCGCCTTTGACCCGGGCCTATGCGCACGTGATCCACGAAAGCGCGCAGCTCGAACGGCTGGCGGACGGGCCCGCGCCGTCGTTGGCGCTCGCCGCCGATCACGTTGCCGACGCGCGAGCTCTCGTCCTGCAGTCCCTCTGTCCGTTCCGCGCCTTCGCGGAAAAGCGCCTCGGCGCGCGCGTAGTCGAGCAACCACAGCCCGGCATCGATGCGCGCACGCGTGGCCAGTTCCTCCACCGCGTCCTTGAACAGCTCGGGAACGCACTGCAAGACAGCGGCAAACTGCACCGCTACTCCCTCGAGGAGCGCGGAGCAGCGCTGGATGCTGCACTCCGGGCGGCGCGGAACGAAGTGTTCGAGCGAGCGCACCGCTGGTCCCGCGCGACGATCGATCTCGAGACGGAGCGCCTGCGCGGATTGTTGCGGACGTGGCTGGAAATCGAGGCTGCCCGCGCACCCTTCCGGATCCTGGCCGTCGAGCACGAAATCGACTGCACCATCGCGGGTGTGCCGTTCAGTCTTCGCATCGATCGGATCGATGAGCTGGCCGACGGGCGCCGCCTCCTGATCGACTACAAGAGCGGACGGGCGAGCGCACGACGCTGGTACGGGGACCGTCCCGATGACCCGCAGATGCCGCTCTATGCAGTGGCCGTCGCGACGCCGCCCGCAGCGCTTGCCTATGCCTTGTTGAACGCGGACGGATGCCGGTTCGAAGGCGTTTCGGCTGCTCCGGCTGTGGCAATGGGAATCGAGGTGGTCGGCGATTGGCCCGCTCAACTCCGCGAATGGCGCGGCGCCATCGAACGTCTCGCGGCTGACTTCGCCGGCGGTTACGCCCAGGTTGATCCAAAACGCGACGCCTGCAGTCACTGTCATCTGCATTCCCTGTGTCGCATCGATGAATTGCGAGCCCGGG
This sequence comes from Steroidobacteraceae bacterium, assembly GCA_036515135.1. Lineage (GTDB taxonomy): Bacteria > Pseudomonadota > Gammaproteobacteria > Steroidobacterales > Steroidobacteraceae > DATBVX01. The sequence goes on along the minus strand of DATBVX010000057.1, from coordinate 888 downwards.
CCACGGCGGGTACCGACGATGAGTGACCAGGCCGAACGCACGGCAGCGCTGGATCCAGCGCGATCCTGCGTCGTGCAGGCGCCGGCTGGTTCGGGCAAGACCAGCCTGCTCACGCAACGGTTCCTGCGGCTGCTGGCAATGGTGGATGCGCCGGAACAGATCGTGGCGATCACCTTTACGCGCAAGGCGGCAGCGCAGATGCGCCACCAGGTCATTCAGGCTCTTTCGCGACCAGGTGATGAACCCGAGGCAGCGGAGCCGCACGCGCGGCTCACCCGCGAGCTCGCACGCGAAGCGCTGGCGCGCGCGCGCTCACTCCAGTGGGAGCTGGAATCGCACCCGGCGCGGTTACGCATCCAGACGATCGATGCGTTCTGCCACTCGCTTGCGGCACAGATGCCGATGCTCTCGCGGGCCGGAGCGGATCTGCAGATCGCGGACAACCCGCGACCCCTGTACGCGGAAGCGGCACGCCGCGCGTTGCGACTGCTGGATGAGAATCATTCGATTGCGGCCGCCGTTGCCGTGCTGCTGCGACATCGCGACAACGAGCTCCTCCAGACCGAACGACTGCTCCTCGACCTGCTCGGCAAACGTGATCAGTGGTTGCCATTGATCGTCGGCGTCGCTGGACAGGGATTACGCGAACGCCTGGAAGCGGACATCGCCGCGGAAGTGATCCTCTGCCTGAGGAACCTGCGAGAGCGCTGGCCCAGCGAGAATCTGCAGGCGATCGCGCGACTGGCAGCATTCGCTGCATCGAACCTGGCGGACGAAGCGGGCGAGCTGGCCGTCTGGCGCGACCGCGACCAACCGCCACAGGCCTGCACGCAGGACCTGGCGCTGTGGCGCGGACTTGCACAATTGCTGTTGACGAAGGAGTCCGGC
>DATBVX010000056.1:0-24576 GCA_036515135.1 Steroidobacteraceae bacterium | reverse complement strand
GGACTGCTCGAGAAAGGCCCGGTAGGTCTTCATCACGTGGTTGTCTTCCGGCAGCGGGTGATAGCCGCGCCACGGAGTGCCCATTACGGTGTCGAGCCCGTACGGCACCGCGATCGTCAGGAATGCGTTCTCGAGCGCGTGCTTGAGATCGGAGCCGTCCACGGCTTTTGCCGGCATCTGTTGGCCGATGTTGGTGAGCGCGCCCATGACATGAATGCCGCGCAGCTCGGCGTCCGCACGGATCAGGCGGATGGCTTCGAGCACGCTGCGATTCATCCCTTCGGTGTCCGCGATGATGGCGCGTACCGAGACGTCGATGAAGATGTCGTCCATCTCCATGCCGTGCTCCCCGGCGAGACGCAGCGCGGCCCGTCTCGCGGTGCCGGCAATCTCCGCAGCGCTCTTGTTGCTCTTGGCGACGCCGTTCTCGACGCGTTCTGAGGCCATGACGATCACCTTGAAGGGCGCAAGCTTGTAGAGGTCCATGAATTCCCAGCGCTGCTCGGTGATCGAGTTGACGATCGGCAGCTTTCCACGTGCGCGCTCCGTGTCATAAGTCCGCAGACATGCTTCCTGCGCCTGCACTTCGGCGAAATCGAAGCTTAAGGGTGTACTCACCTTTTCCTGGAGGCCGCGGATGACGATCGGGACGAACGCCGGATCCGTGACGGCGCGCGCGCCGAGATGCACGTCGATGTACGCCGCGCCGGCTCCTGCCTGCCTGACCGCGAGATCCTGGAGACCCCCGACATCGCTGGCCTCGATCAGCGCCCGGGCACTCTTGTATCCGGGACTGATCCGCTCGCCGATGATCGTCAGATCGAACTTGTCGGGTACTGTCATGGAGGTCTCCTGCGCGAGCCGCTGACGTCAAAACCGATGCGGGACACGAATGTTTTCTGGAACTGCGGCGTCGAGCTCAGCTCGACATATCGGCAGCGATCGGCGAGATCGGACGCGTGTGCGCGGTCCCGTGTCGAGGCCAGCACGCGTTGCACGCCGAGGCCCGCCGCATTCCCCACTTGCAGGAATCGCTCGGCCGGGAGATCGGGGAAGAGGCCGATCATGATGCCGCTCGGAACCTTGATGTAGGAACCGAAGGCGCCGGCGATGATGACGCGCTCGATTGCCTTTTCCGCGATTCCGGCGAGCCGCAGCAGGGTGTCGGTGCCGGCGCGGGTTGCGGCTTTGGCAAGCTGGACCGAGCGCACGTCATCCTGGGTGAAGCCGACGCCCGGCGCGAGCATCGCGGTGCGCGTGCCCTGGACGACGTCGATCAGCGGATGGCCAACACCGATGCGGCCGCGCGGGTCGATGGCGCCGGCTCGCAGCAACGCGGCGAGCGCATCGACCACGCCGGAGCCGCACAGTCCCACCGGTTCCTCGTCGCCGATGACATCGAGCGCAAGCTTCCCATCGGTGAGCGCAATGCCCTCGATCGCCCCATCCGCCGCGCGCATGCCGCAGGAAATGTGCCCGCCCTCGAGCGCCGGACCCGAAGGGCAGGAGGCCGTCCAGATCTGGCCGCGGTGAATGAGCGAAATCTCGGTGTTGGTGCCGATATCCATCAGCAGACTCGTATCCACGGTGGTCCAGACATCCTCGGTGGCCAGGAGCGCGCTGACATGGTCGCCGCCGACGTAGCCCATGACGTTCGGCATGAAGTGCACGTATGCGCCCGGGCAAGCCGCGATACCGAGGTCGCGCGCCTTTGCGTTCATTCCGCCGCGCACTGCCGCCACGAACGGTGCGCGTCCCAGTTGCGCGACCGGCAGGCCCAGCAGAAGGTGATGCATCGCCGTGTTGCCGCACACGGCCACGTCCACGATGTCGGTTGCCACCGCTCCCATCGCGTGACAGAGGTCGTGCGCGAGGGCATTGATTGCTCCGATACCGCTCGCCTGAAGTTCCGCGGCACCCGATGCGCGGATTGCAGAGTTGAGACGGCTGACCACGTCGCCGCCCCACGCGACCTGCGGGTTCTCGATCGCCAGGCTCGCGAGGCGCATGCCGCGGTCGAGATCGACCAGGAACGCCGCAGCGTTGGTCGTTCCGAGGTCGATCGCGAGCCCGAGGCTTGCGCGACCCGCGCGCGCGACGTCGATCACTTCTCCGTCGCGCACCCGAACTCGCACATGGCCATTCGTCTGGCGCAGCACCGTGGACAGATGTCGAGCTGAAACCAGATCGATTGCGCGCATGGTACCGGCCGGCAGGGTATCGATGAGCCGATCCGCATCCGCTCGCGGTCGCGCGATCGAGGCGTCGTGCACGACGACGTCGTAAGTCGTCACGGCCGGCGCGCACTGCAGAGTCGTTGCTCCTCGCGCTTCCACATCGGCGCGGACGATCGGCGCGAGCGAGCGGGGCGCTACCTCGATCGTGCAATCTGAGCGCACGCTCGCCTGGCACGCCCGGACCCATTTTTTGTCCCGGAGCTGGATGTCGGCCACATGTGCACGCTTGGGCGAGTAATCGACCTGGCCATCGATCACGTGAACGATGCACGATCCGCAAGTGCCGCGACCGCCGCAGGCGCCGACGATGCGAACTCCGCCGCGCCGTGCGCTCTGATAGATGGTCTCGGCGATGCGTGCGGGAATGGCACGGCCGAGCTGGGGAAAGCTCAGCGTGAACTCGGGGGTGCTCATGATGTCGCCGCGAGACTCGTCTGGGCGACGCGGCAGCGCTCCAGCGATGGACAGTAATCGCAGCGCGACCAGTTCACGTGCGGCAGCGCGAGACCGACGCCCAGCACCATCGACGTCGACTTGAGCGGACGCATCAGGAAGCCGCTGCACAATGTGACTCCGATGGTATCGGCCTCGGCGAGCCGCAAGACCGCGGCCTGCGTCTCGAGCGCGAGGCCCGGGTCGCCGGAGCGGAGCTCACCCGCCATCATGAGCCCGCGCTTCTTCGTATCCGCCAGCATGCGGTCCTGGATGCGACGCGCGACCGCGAACAGCAACTCGTTGCCCAGCTCATCGAGGGCCACCGCAAGCGAAGCACGACGGGCTGTAAACAGCTCGCGCACACGCGCCTCGAGCGCGGGGCCGATCGTCGCGACGCCGCAGGCCACGGCGGTCAATTCACCGGAGGAGGGTACGAGCCACGGCGCCTCGAGGATTTCCCCGTCGAGGCAGAGCGAATGTGCCGCCGGGCGCTCGAGGGGCACGATGCGAAAGCTGTACGCGGCGGTCAGCAGCGATTCGCTCTGCACGAGCGCCAGCGCTTCGTCGCACAGGCGTTTCCTGACAGCCGACTGAGACGTTCGCGGACGAGCAGCGCGAACCGCCCGGATGACGTTGAAGCCGCGGGCCGACGGCATCGGTTACCCCGCTCAGCCCGCGTACTTGCGGGCCGCTGCGAACATGGCGCGCACGTTGTCGACGGGCGTTTCGTCGGGAATGCCGAATGCGCAATCGAGGATGAGCTTGCCGCCTTTCCGGAACACGTCCTGCGCGAGTCGCTTCACGGCCGCGTCGACCTCTTCGGGCTTGCCGGTCGTCATGAGCGAGGCACCGAGATTGCCGCGCAGTGCCACAACATCACCCAGAACCTCGTGCGCCTTGACCATGTCGGTGCGCTCGAACCAGTAGATGCAGCTGGCGGGCGGGATGTCGCGGATGATTTCGAGACGCTTGGTGCAGTCCGCCTCCCACAGCGGCATCGGGATCAGCCCGGCCTCGACCAGGCCCACGAGCATCTTGCGGAACGGCGGCCACCAGAACGTGCGGAACTGCGCATCCGACATGAAGGCATCCGGCGCCCAGTGAATCGGTATGAAGATCACGGGATTGCCGCAAGCTTTCGCCGCAGCGACCGTGTGCCGCAGCAGGAAGACCTGCGCCTTGTCGAGGGCCGCCAGAAGCTTGTCCTTGTGCCGGAAGAGATCCGTCATGATGCCGCGTGCGCCACGGAAGTAGTCGGCGATGAAGTCGTAGGGCGACACCGAGGTCACGACATTGGTGCAGGGGTACCCGAGGGTTGCCATGCGCTCGGTAAACGCGACGTGGTGCTGCGAGAACCGCTCGACTTCCTCCGCGGCCCGGGTCACGTGCTCGATCGCCCGGCGGACGCGTGGATTGGTGAACGGCCGGATCCCCGCAATCAGTCGGAAGTAATGCATGCCGGGGAAGTGAGGCAGCTCCTCGAAACCTTCGAATGCTGCGGCGACGCGTGGCAGGTACGTGTGCAGGTAGTAGCCGGTCGGATCGAAGATGAATTCGTCGTACTCCTCCGGCTTCATGTATTCGCGGTCGAGATACTGGTACGGCTGGTTTTCGCCGACGCCATGCCCCGGCCATTGCAGCTGCTTAAACCCGATGGCCTCGAGCGCACGCCCGGAGGCTGTCCCGAGCACCATTGGGCTGTAGGCATCGGGCTCGAATTCCAGCACCGCGCGCTCGGCGATCGCGCTGGTCTTCTCGTAGTCGTACATCAACTGCTTGCAGGTGATGCCGCCGTACTTGGCCAGCCAGAACGTTGCGTAGAGCGCGACCGGCATGCGATCGGGCTGGCGAAGCGCCACGCAGTCGAGAACGCGTTTCCAGCGTGTGTCGTGCGCGAGCCGCGCGGCCGCCCCGCTGGTCAGGGTCGGTGCGGAGACACTCATGCCGTGGCTCCCAGCCAGTTCTTGCAGAGCGATACGGCTTCGATAGCATTGGTGCCGAAGGCATCCGCGCCCGTGTAGCTACGCACGGCATCGTCGATCTGGCCGCCGCCGATCATGATCCTGAGGTTGTTGCGCAGCCCCGCGGCCTGGATCGCCTCGATCGTCTCCTTCATCGAGTCGAACGCGAGTGTCAGGAAGCCTGAGAGGCCGAGCACGGACGGCTTGAAACTGTTGATCTCGTCGATGAACGTCTGCACTGGCACGTCGATACCGATGTCGCGCACTTCGAAGCCGTTGATGTCGAGCATGAAGGTGACGATGTTCTTGCCGATGTCGTGCAGATCGCCATGCACGGTGCCGATCAGCACCTTGCCGAGCTTGCGCGGCGCGGCACCGGGCAGCTGCTGGATCATCGGCTTGGCGACCGCCCCGATCTTCTCGAGCATCTCGCCGGCGAGCACCAGCTCCGGCAGGAAGTATTCGCCTGACGCGAAACGCTTACCGACGATGTCCATGGCGGTGCGACAAAGTTCCAGCACCCGCAAGGGGTCGGCGTTTTCCTCGAGCAGCATGCGATTCGCGAGGGGGAGTGCATCCTCCTCGCGCATGTCGGCCAGCCATTCGATGAGTTGCTTTTCCTGGTCGGTCAGTTCGCTCATGGCCACCCCGCTGATCAACGCGCTGATGATTCCCTGCGGTCGGCGCGCCGATCAATGCGGGAAAGCCGCAATCGGAGGGATCGGGAGTGGACCAGGACTTGCGGCAAATACCTACGTCGCGCGGCGTCAGGGGCGGTTTGCAGGCAAACGGGCTCAGTTCTTCAGCCGGTACCCCGTCCTGAAGATCCACCCGACCACGAGCAGGCAGAGCACGAAGAAGCCGAGCGTCGCCGCCAGGCTGATTCCCACGCTCACGTCGGAGGCGCCGAAGAAGCTCCAGCGGAAGCCGCTGATCAGGTACACGACCGGGTTGAAGAGGGTCACCGTGCGCCAGGTTGGCGGCAGCATGTCGATCGAATAGAACGCGCCACCCAGGAATGTCAGCGGCGTGATGACCAGCATCGGGATGAACTGCATCTGCTCGAATCCATTCGACCAGACACCGATGATGAAGCCGAACAGGCTGAAGGTTGCCGCTGTCAGCACGAGGAAGCCGACCATCCAGAATGGATGCACGATGCTGAGGTCCACGAAAAACGAGGCCGTGGCCAGGATGATCAGACCCAGGGCGACCGACTTGGTCGTCGCGGCTCCCACATACGCGAGGACGATTTCGAGATACGACACCGGCGCGGACAGGATCTCGTAGATCGTGCCGGTGAACTTCGGGAAATAGATGCCGAACGAGGCGTTGAAGATGCTCTCGGTGAAAAGCGTCAGCATGATCAGCCCCGGCACAATGAAGGCGCCGTACGGTACGCCGCCCACTTCTGTCATGCGCGACCCGATCGCCGCGCCGAACACCACGAAGTAGAGCGAGGTTGTGATCACGGGTGTCGCCAGACTCTGCAACAGCGTGCGTAAGGCGCGCGCCATCTCGAACCTGTAGATGGCCCAGACGCCGTGCCGGTTGAATGACAGCGTATTCATTGCCGGCCGCGCGCGCGGTCGCTCACCAGGCTGACGAAGATCTCCTCGAGCGAGCTCTCACGCGTATTCAGGTCCTTGAACCCGATGCCGAGGTCGCTCATGCGCCTGAGAAGCGAGGCAATGCCCTGGCGCTCCTCATGGGCGTCAAACGTGTATTCGAGCGCGTTGCCGTCGGCCTTGAGCGTCAGATGCCAGTCGCCGAGGTCCACGGGGATCGAAACCATCGGCTCCTGGAGATGGAGGGTCAGCTGTCGCTTGCCGAGTTTTTTCATCAACGTGATCTTGTCTTCGACCACGATGAGTTCGCCCTTGCTGATCACGCCGACGCGGTCGGCCATCTCCTCGGCTTCGTCGATGTAATGTGTGGTCAGGATGATCGTCACGCCGTTCGCGCGTAAGCCCCTCACCAGTTCCCACATGTCGCGGCGCAGCTCCACGTCGACGCCCGCCGTCGGTTCGTCCAGGAATAGGATTTCCGGCTCGTGCGCCAGCGCCTTGGCAATCATCACGCGCCGCTTCATGCCGCCCGACAGCGTCATGATCCTGTCCTTGCGCTTGTCCCACAAAGACAGATCGCGCAATACTTTCTCGATGAACGCCGGGTTTGGCGCGCGCGCAAACAGCCCGCGGCTGAAGCTCGTCGTGCTCCACACCGATTCATACATGTCGGTCGCGAGCTCCTGGGGCACGAGGCCGATTTTCGACCGTACCGCGCGGTAGTGGCGCTGAATGTCGTGGCCATCGGCGATAACCACGCCCGAGGTCGGCGTGACGATGCCGCACACGATGTTGATCAGCGTGGTCTTGCCGGCGCCGTTCGGGCCGAGGAGGGCGAAGATCTCGCCCTTGCGAATTTCGAGGTCGACGCTCTTCAGCGCCTGCAGTCCCGACGCGTAGGTCTTGGTCAGTTTTGAAATGGCAAGGATCGGCGGCATTGGCGCAATTCTAGACTATCCATATCAGTGTCTACGGCCGGTCAATCACGATCAATTTGAATTCGGTGGCGATGAATACCGACGTGCCTCGCTGCATTGGCCGCGCTCACGTTGCTGCGCCGCCGACCGGCGGACGAAGCGGACTCAAGCGCCGCGCGCGTGTCGTTTGCTCAGCAGTGAAGCTGCGATGATGGCAGAGAATGCCAGCGGGACACTGACGAGCGCCGGGTACTCCGCCGCAAACACGGGCTTCGCGTGGCCGAGCTGGTTCACCCACACCGCGGGGCCGAGGACTATGAGAGAGACGGATGCCAGGAATCCGATCGCTCCACCCACCCAAACCCCGACTGCGGTCGTTTTCTTCCAGTAAAGGGCGAGGATGAGTACCGGGAAGTTTGTGCTGGCCGCGACGGAGAATACCAACACGGTCAGGACCGCGATGTTTTCATGCTGAAAGACGATCGCCAGGGTCACCGCCGTCGCGGCAACCAGCAGAGCGGCTGTCCTGAAGACTGCGAGCTCGCGGCGTTCCGACTTCACGTTTCCGGGCGACAGCAAGGTGTAGAGGTCGTGAGACGCGGCCGAAGCCGCGGCAATCGTCAGGCCTGTGACCACTGCGAGTATGGTGGCGAAAGCCACGGCCGACGTCATGCCATATAAGACCGGCCCGCCGAGTGCTGAGGCCAGGTGCATGGCCACCATGTTGTTGCCGCCGAGGATAGCGCCGTCGGGTGTCCTGTATTCGGACGCGTGAGCGACAAACGCCACTGTCCCGGGACCAATGATCGCAAACAACAACGCGAAGACCAGCCCGATGATCATGCAGGCAATCACAACCGAACGGCGTGCCGCGGTCTCGTCCGGGACCGTGAAAAAGCGGATCAGGAGATGAGGCAGACCGACCATGCCAAAGATCAGTCCAGCGCTTAATGAGGCGGCCCCGAACGCGCTCAGGTGCAATCCACCCGGCTGAAACAAGTCCGAGCCCAGCTTGTGCAGGCCGGCGGCACGCTCGTAGAGCGCGGCGAACCCGCCTGACTCAGCCAGACTGAGGATCGACAGCACCAGGATTGCGGCAATGAGCAATCCGGCCTTGATGATCTGCACCCAGGTTGTGGCCAGCATGCCGCCAACTGCCACATAGAGCGCCATCAGGAGGCCCACCATTACGACCGCAACCTCGAACGACAATCCAAACATTGCAGCCACGAGAATACCGGCGCCGATGAGTTGCACGACGAGATAGATAACCGCGATCACGATCGTGCTGATTCCCGCGTACGCGCGCACGCTGCGCGTGCCAATCCGCGCGATCAGAACGTCGCCGAACGTGAATCGGCCGAGGCGGCGCAGCCGCTCGGCGGTCAGCAGGAGCATCAGCATCAAGCCGATGAGTGGACAGAGGAAGTAGATCAAAATGTCCACGCCGCCGACAAAGTAGAGCCCCATGATTCCGAGGACCGCGGCCGCACCCAGGAAATCGCCCGCAATGGCAAAGCCATTCTGCAGGCCCGTGATGCGTTCGCCCGCTGCGTAGTAGTCGGCGCGAGTCGTAGTCCGGCGGCCAGCCCACGCCGTCACGACCAGCGTGATGGCAACGGTTGCCAGGAAATACCAGATAGCTGTCGCTTGCACGCGTCTAGCCCTGCTTGCCGGTCGAAGGGCCGCCCGCGGTGCTTGAGCGCGAGTAAATCCACGTTGCAACGACGAGCAGCGCGAGCAGTACGATCCCGGTCCAGACGCTCAACGGTACTCCCTGCCACCGCTCGCGGAGCCAGGACGGACGCATCGCGTCGTACGCCGTGATCAGCGGTACAAAAGCATTGAGCGCGAGCACGACTGCGATCAGGATGCCTTGGGCGAGTCGCCGTCTTGAATTCAAGCGATTACGTCCTTAAGGCTTCAACAGTCCGCAACGAGATGTCGCATCATAAATCACCAGCGGGAGCATCGGCGCCAGGATTGGCTTATTGGCCTTGTTGAACTTTCGCTCTGCTTGCTGGTCGTTGTAACAGCGTTGCAGAGGAGACTATCGTGGATCGCATCGCACTCGTGGCAGCGCTGATCGCCGTGTTGGCGGGCTGCGCGACCGGAATAGCGCGCATGAACGGTGAAACCGGCATGCAGCGCTATCAGGATTACGTCGGTGCGCCGATCGATCAGTTCACCGCATTCGATTTCAATGGCTGGGAGCTCGCCGGTCCCGATCAAGTGGTGGTCTGGACCGGGGTCAACGAGGCCTATCTGATCAGGGTCTGGAGCACGTGCACGGATCTGAACTTCGCGCATCGCATTGGCGTCACGTCGACTGGCCACACGGTCAGCCGTCTTGAATCGATACGCGTAGGACGGCAGCGCTGCCCGATCGAGGACATCCGCCCGATCGATGTCCACGGGTACAAAGCCGATCGCGCATTGGCGCACGAGCAGCCTACGCCCCAGTCTTAATCCATCCGCGCGTTGGCAGATCCGGCGCGTCGCCCTAGTATCGGGGGCATGACGGATGCCCTACGATGATTCGTCCCGCGTGGTTTGCGCCGGCAGTTGCTTGGGTGATCCTCTGCGCAGCCTCCATTTCCCTCGCCGCCGACCCCACCCCGCCACCTCACAGCAAGTACTGGCGCGAGCCCGGACTCGTACACATCACTGTTGTGCCCGCGCCGCCCGGCATCGTGCGCGAGGTGGACGTACCCGTCGCGATGCGCGATGGCATCAAGCTCTACGTGAACGTCTATCGGCCCGAAGGGGAGGGTCGATATCCCGTCGTGCTCTCGGCCACGCGCTACGGCAAGGATCGATTCGGTCCGGGTGCGTATCAGGCATGGGCGAAGGCGTCCGGTTACGACATCGGCCGCATGACGATCAGTGAATACACGCCCTTCGAAGCGCCCGACCCGGCGTTCTGGGTACCGCACGGCTATGGAGTTGTGCACGCCGACGTGCGCGGCGCGTTCAGGTCCGAGGGCAACATCGGGCCCAACACGGAAACCGACACGCTCGACTACTACGATCTGATCGAATGGGCCGCGCGCCAATCCTGGAGCGACGGCAACGTCGGGTTGAATGGCGTCTCGTATCTGGCCTTCAACCAATGGCCGATAGCCGCGCTCAAGCCGCCGCATCTCAAGGCCATCATCCCCTGGGAGGGCGTCACCGATCACTATCGCGACAACGCGTTTCACGGCGGCATTCCGGAAACGCGCTTTCGCATCAACGCCTACACGATCGGGCTCGAGAACACGCGCAATAAGAATTACGGTATCGCGGAGAGCTACCCCGAAATGCTGGAACTCCACCCACTCTTCGACGAGTACTGGCAAAGGAAGGCGGCGCGGCTCGATCAGATCACCGTGCCCGCGCTCGTGTGTGCGACGTGGTCAGCGCAGGGCAACCATTCGCGCGGCTCGTTCGAGGGCTTCAAGCACATCACCTCGCAGGACAAGTGGCTCTACAACCACGGCCGCGTCGAATGGCCGACCTACTACGACGCCGAATCGACCGCGCTGCAGCGCAAGTTCTTCGATCATTTCTTGAAGGCCAAGGACAACGGCATGCGCGACGTGCCGCGTGTCCGCGTCGAAATCCGTAAGACGCGCGATGAGTACGACGTGCGGTACGCCGACGCCTGGCCACTGCCGGACACGAAACACGTGCCGCTTTATCTCGATGCGTCGGCCGGGAAGCTGCGCACAAAGCCGGTGAAGCGGGCGTCGACGGTGAGCTACGAGTCGGACACAGGCGGCAAGGCCACGTTCGACTACACGTTTCCGCACGACACGCGTCTCGTCGGCAACATGAAGCTCAAGCTCTGGGTCTCCGCCGATGAGACGGACGACATGGACCTGTTCGTCGGGATTCGGAAGCTGGATAAGGAAGGAGAGGAGGTCCACTTCGTCGGTTTTGGCGGCAACCCGAACGACGTCGTTTCCCGCGGCTGGCTGCGTGTCTCGGCGCGGGAGCAAGATGAACAGCGCTCGACCCCGTGGCAGCCTTATCTAAAGCATCACAACGTGCTGAAGATCAAACCGGAGGAAGTCGTTCCGGTGGAAGTCGAGATTCTTCCCTCGGGCACGCTCTTCGAGCGCGGTTCGACGCTGCGTCTGGTCATCCAGGGCACCGACCTGATCGACGATCGCGTGCTGCGCCACGACAACTCGGTCAACAGGGGGACGCATACGATTCGCACTGGCGGAGAGTACGACGCGCACGTTTTGATGCCGGCGATTGATGACCGCCGGGACCAGTAAAGATGCCGGCACAAACGTTGAACTCGTGGAGCCGATCAAGATGGATGAGACACTCATCACCCACCTGGAACCCCCACGCATCGAGAGTGGCAAGCTGCTGCTCATTGCGGGGGTGGGCGAACGCTACGGCTGCGAATCCAGTGCGGGAATTCCGGCGCATGGCAGCGCTTTCTCCCTCATTTCGGCAACATTCCCGGACAGGTTGGCCGCGTCGCGTACGGTGTTAACTTCAACGGCGACGACGAGGGCAACTTTGACTACATGTGTGGCGCCGAGGTCGCCAACTTTTCGGCGCTGCCGCCTGATTTCAGCCGCGTGCGAATTCCCGAGCAGCGATACGCAGTGTTCTCCCATCGCGGTCACATCTCCGACATCCGGAGAACCTGGAGCACGATCTGGACCAAGTGGCTGCCGGAATCCGACCATGAGGTGGTCGACGCGCCAATGTTCGAGCGTTACGCGGAGGATTTCGACCCCAGGCCCGGAAAGGGCGGCGTCGAGATTCGGATACCGATCAGGGCGTGAAGCTGTCTTGCGTCATTCATACGATGCCGCCAGCTCGAGGAGCGCGGAACAGGTGCGCCAGTTCCGGGCGGTGGCCGCGACATCCAGGCATCGCTCGGCACGTTCGGCCAGCTTCGACGTACCGAAGCCTTCCGGTGTGTGCAGATACAAAATCCTTCCGTCGAGGGTAAATGACTCGCTTTTCGCCTTGATGCCGTTCAACGACTCGATGTCCGGGTGCGTCGGCCGCTCGGCAAGAAAGAAGAGATGCACCGACTTCGGATGCGCGGTCGCCTCTCGATATGGGTTGGCGGCCATCGCTTTTTGCAGCTCAGCGCGATTCAGCACCAGCACGCGCGGCTCGAAGCCCCGACTGTCCGATACGGCCATTCGGATGCGTGTGGCGACGCGTGACGCGTCTGACAGGGGACTCCGGAGAACGACGTTGCCGCTCTGTATGTAGGTCCTGACATCGCGGCACCCGGCCTCTTCCAAGAGCGCGGTCAATAGTTTCATCGGGAGCATGTTCTTGCCGCCGACATTGATGCCGCGAAAAAGCACGATCCACGTCTTCATGGCGTCACACTTGCGTAGCTGCTCAACGACGGATCGCCGGAATGATCTCCGCGCCCACAATCTCGTCGCGCCACCGGTTCCAAATCCCGCCCTGCCGATAGTTGCCTCCGGTGAAGACGACTGTCAGATCGAGTTCTGGAACAACGATCAGGAGCTGGCCGCCGTTGCCACTCGCCGCGTACACGCGATAGGTACGCTCGCCGGAACGCACCCCATTGAGGTGCCAGGCATATGCATCCTCGCCCTCGAAGTAGAAATCGGGGAATTGGCTTAGATCCAGTCCGGTCGTCGCGGGTGAGATCTTCACATACGGTGCGGTCGATCGCGTCACCCAGGACGCATCGACTATGCGCTGTCCCCGCCACACGCCGCCATCGAGATAGGCCTGGCCGATTTTGAGGAGATCCCTCGGCCGCAGCCAGGCGCCGCCGCCGAGATAGCCTTCATCGGTCGGCATCAGGTTCCAGTGATAGGGGCCGAACTGGAGCGGGCGCGCGACCGTGCGATCGAACAACTCGGGCAGCCAAGTCCTGGTCGCAGTCGTGAGCGCTGCGCCCATGAGGTTCATGTTCGCCGAGCAATAGGCGTAGCGCTGACCCGGATCGTGCGCCATCGGCAGATCAAGCGTGTATTTCCACCAGTCGGGCTGCTGCCGTTGCGTCTGAAGTGTGTTCTCGTTCCCAGGCGAAGCGTCATCGTTATCGTCGCAGGCAAGACCCGATGTGTGGGTCATGAGATGGGCGAGAGTGATCTGCGATTTCCTCGGATCGGGGCTCGCGAACGGACCCATGCCGGCCAGCAATTGGTAAACCGGCGTTTCAGGCGCCACCTCCACGTCGCGCATCATCGCTGCCCCCAGCATGACTGAGGCGAACGTCTTTCCGGCCGAACGCGTGTCGTGCACCTTATCGCGGTCGTAGCCGAAGAAATACTCCTCGAGCACCAGCTTCCCGCGCCAGGACACGAGAAGCGAGTGGATGAGGGCGGGACGACGTGCAGCCGGATCGGCGTCGATCAATCGCTGCACCAGGCGCGTCAGCGCTGCCTCATCCATCCCCACGTCGCGCGCGCGAGCCGTCTCCCAGCCGTCGCCCATATTCGGGGGTCTGCGGTACACGTACGCCGGTTCACCAGGCGGACGCGCAAAGAAGTTCGCCGCCTGCTCGGGCGTACGGCGCATGAGCTCGAGAACGCGTCCCACGTCGGGCCAGAGAATCTGGAGCCGATCCGGAGAGCGGAAGAGTGTCGCGCTGTGGCGGATCTCGGGCAGCGTGTCGAAGGGGCCGGCGCTGAATAGCACCGAGTCGCCTTCCCGACTCACTCGGAAATGCGACGCGCCGCCATTCGAGTTGATCTCAGGATTGCGGAACGCGCCAATGAGCGCCCCCTCGGCGCTGCGGAAGATCTTCAGATGGAGCGTAAATCGTTCCTCGAGCGGCCGCACCGCGCCACGCCACTGGTTGCGTCCAGTGCGTTGCAGGACGAGCGGGGTCGCGAACGCCTGGCGTGAATCGACCGGTTCAGAACGTTCCTCAGTCACTCGCGCCGGCTGCAGCCAGAAACCCTCGATCGCGCGTCCGTTGTCGCTCAACGCTCCCCGGAACCGACCGAGATTGCCCGGAAAGGCGAAGCGGACACCTTGGCCGGCCACGCTGAATCTCGACTCGGCGCTTGCGAGCCTTGCACGCCAGGCCGAACCCTCACGCGTCACAGTGAGCTCGCCCTGCAGCTTGGGACCGAACGTCGTCTCGCTCGACCAGATTCCAATCAGCGGATCGACGGGCGATTCAACCACGGGCAATTGCGCTGGCACGTCGGTGACCACCAGCAGGAGACCGACGTACGTAGCACGTGAAAGACGCTTTCTACTCATCATCAGTCAGGACGTGCCCCGATTCTGCGGAAACGCTATTTCCAGCCGTTCTCTTTCGCCGCCGCCTCGCCGTTGGCGTCCAAAGGTTCGCCCTCGATTCGTGCTTCAACGGCCTGCAGGATGGCAAGCGGCAGCTGAGTGCCCGCCATCTGATAGACGCTCGACGTCGTGGGCGCTTCGCTCGGCCCCACCAGTTCGATCTGCCAATTCCCGCCCTCGCGACAGGCGAGACCGGCAAGCGCTTCGCCTTCTCGCAACACGAAGGTGCGGCACAGCTCTCCGGACTTCGAGCGGAAGCTGAGTCCAAGCTGCACCGGCGCCGCAGCAGATTGACTGCTCGCGAGCTGCCGGGACAAGGCGTCGGCGAGCGACTCCTGCGCGATGAGGCGCCCGTCGCGGGCGACAATCGGCGAGCTCGCGGGTGAGCGCAGCATCGTTTGTCCGACGAATACGCCGAGCACCAGACTCGCCGCCATCGCGGCCCATTGCGGCAACGACCAGCGGCGCGCCGCGCGATCGCGCTTCTCGTCCCTGACACGCGTCAGGTTCGTCACCGCTGCAAGCGGCGAGGCAGCCGGCGCCGTGCGCGCCGCGCTGAGCAATCGTTCGGGCACCGGCTCCTCGAGCACACCGTCGAAGGCGGCGCGCAATTGCCGGCGCAACGTCTGCTGGCGTGCCACTCGTTGCGCGAATTCAGGATCCGCTGCAATCGCGGCTTCCACCGCCGCGTGCGTCTCATCGTCAAGCTCGCCATCGACATAAGCCAAAAGGGTTTCATTGGAGACTGTCATCGAACGTCTCCTTCCGATTCAGACAGCATCGCGGCCAACGTCTCCCGTCCGCGCGCCAGCCGGCTGGTCAACGTGCCGATCGGGATCTCGAGGACGCCGGCGGCTTCCTTGTAGGAGAGGCCCTCGACGAGCACGAGGCCGACGGCCATGCGCTGTTCGTCCGGCAATTCCGCCATCGCAGCCTCAATCGAGAGGGAATGCACCTGTTGCTCATGCGAATGCTCGCCGACGTGCGCGCCTGCCTCTTCGGGCGCCAGCACGCGATCGCGCCGCACCCGTGCGCGAACCTCATCGATCCAGGCGTTTTTCATGATGCCGAACAGCCAGCTCTCCAGCGGTGAATCCGGGCGCCATTGGTCGGACCGGAGCAGCGCGCGCTCGACCGTGATCTGCACCAGGTCGTCGGCGTCCTCGCGGTGGCGCGCGATCGTCCGGGCGAAGCGCCGCAGGCGGGGCAACAACTCGACGATCTGCTCGCGAACCCGTTCAGCCAATTGAGCCATGTCGCTTCCGGATAGACGACGGTGCCCGGCATTTTCTTCCGGTCCGGCTCGAAAATAAATCCATTGCATCCGAATCGGCAGGGGCTATCGTGTTGTCATGAACTACAGCCACCTCATTGCGGCGATGTTGGTGCTGTGCGTCGCCTCGACGCAGGCGCTCGCACAGGTGTCGCTGCCCGTGCAGGTCCCGGGCGTACCACCCGTCAACCTCCCGGCGGGCCTCGACCAGGCCGTGTCGGGCGTGACCGAGCGCCTCGATCCCCAACGACTCGCCGATGCGCGTTCGCTGCGCATTCGCGAGCTGCTTCGAAAGCACCGCGACGTCATCGAAGCGGACCCGAAGGGTGCGCCGATGCTTCGCAGCGAGCTGCTGGTATTCTCACCGTCGGCTGCCATTCTCGATCAGGCGCGGAATGAGGGATTTGCAGTCCTGCGCGAGCGATCGCTCGAGGGTCTCGATGCGAATATCGTGGTGCTGCGTGCACCGGAGGGCATGTCGACGCGGCGTGCGCTCAAGCGGCTGCGAGCGCTCGATCCCGGCGGCAGCTACGACTTCAATCACGTGTACACCGACAGCGGGACGGTCGACCCCGCAGGCCAGGTCGATGAAACCGCGGCGATCAATGCACCGATGCGCCTCAAGGTCGGCACGCGGATTGGCCTGATCGACGGCGGCGTCGACGATCGGCATCCGGTATTCAGTGCTGCCTCAATCAAATTGCACGGCTGCGCGGGCAAGCGCGTCGTGAGCAGCCACGGCACGGCGGTCGCCTCGCTCATCGTCGGTCGCTCCGAGAAGTTTCACGGCGCCGCGCCGGGGGCGGAGCTCTTTGCGGCCGACGTGTATTGCGGCGAGCCGACGGGCGGAGCGGTCGATGCGGTGGCAGACGCCTTCGCCTGGCTGGCGCGCGAGCGGGTCCCGATCATCAATGTGAGCCTCGTGGGCCCGCCGAACGCCACGCTCGAAAACGTCATCCGGATCGTCGCGGCGCGCGGTCATGTCGTGGTGGCCGCCGTCGGCAACGACGGGCCCTCGGCGCGCCCGCTGTATCCGGCCGCATACCCCGGGGTCATCGGCGTCACGGCCGTCGATTCGCGGCAGCGTGCCCTGGTGGAGGCGGGTCGCGGATCTCAAGTGGATTTCGCCGCACCCGGAGCTGACATCGCGGCCGCCGCGAGCGCGCCAACGTATGCCGCCGTGCGCGGCACTTCGTTCGCCGCTCCCATCGTCGCCGGATTGCTGGTGGCCGAGCTGCAGGAGCCGAACACGGCCGCGGCGGATCGGGCCGTTACCACGCTGGCGCGGCAGGCGCTCGATCTCGGTTCGCGCGGCCGCGATTCGACCTACGGGTACGGATTGGTTGGAGATGCGCTGCGGATCGAACTGGCGGCTACGGCGCTTCTCGAGAATAAGTAAAAGACAATCTGAAACAACGAGTTAGGATTGATTGGAAGAAACCGGCGGGGCCGGTCGTCTTTATTCGTGAGGGCTGCGGATTGGCCGCGACCCACGAACAGGAGATGACCATGAACACTCATCGTTTGATTGCGAAGATCGCCGCCGCGACGGTGTTGATGTGCGCCGCACCGGTGTACGCCCAGGTGCTCGGCGGCAATATCGGCGGCGGGCTCGGTGGCACCCTCACGGGCGGCGCACATGGCGTCGACGCCATGACTCGCGGTTCGGTGAACGGGTCCATCAGCGGCAACGCGGACGGCATCACTCGCCGTGGCCGCCAGGCCGTCGGCGCCACTCGCGACCGCGTGGAATCGAAGGTCGAGCAAGCGCAGGACACCTCCGCATCGGTCGCGACGAGTGCCAGCGCAACGGCGAGCGGCGCGGTGAACGGCGCTGCCTCGAATGCAGCGGGCGCGGCCGACACGAGCTTTGATGTTGCCGGCTCCGCGGCGGGCTCTGCGTCCTCGAGCGCAAACGTCGTCGAGCATGCCGGTGATGCGGCTGAAAAGAAGCCTCAGCCCGGCCTGACGCCGAGCGCAGGTGTGCTCGCGAACGGTACGCTCGACACTGCGTCGCAGACAGACGTCCGCACGGATGGCTCATCGACGAATGCTTCGGCGAAGCACGACTCGAACGCCAGCGGCGGCGTCAAGACCAAGCGCATGGATGTGCAGGCGGATGCGCAGACCTCGAGCTCGGTTGAGGCCGGTGCGTCGATGCAACGCTAGACGAGCAACGCGACGAGTAGTGCGGCGGGATCGGTCGATCCCGCCGCGCATTTTTCAATTGCCGCTGCCGAAGACTTGGCGACGCTCACTCGAGCGGAATGCGGCCCTTGTTCTGATCGAGCCACGCAGTAAAGGTCTGAAGCGCGGGATTGAGCGAGCGCGAGACGCCGAGATTGCGCGCGCGGCAGAAGTCGTCGGCGAAGTCGCGATAGAACTGGAACATGTTGCCGAGATCGTCGGCGCCCGGAAAACCCAGGCCACGATAGGCTTCCGGAGTAATGGCGTTGTAACGCACCGGCTCGCCGAATGCCCTGGTTAGCGAGTTTGCCATCTGCTCTCCGGTCAGGTGCTCGCCCGCGATGCCGATGGTCTTGCCGATCAGCTCAGAGCCCTCCTTGAAGATGCCGTAGGCACAGCGGCCGATGTCCTCCGCCGCAATGCCCGGCAGCTTCTTGTCGCCCATCGGCAGCGTAAAGACGAGCTTGCCGTCGGGGCCGCGCTTCGGTCCCATGCCGAAGTAGATCAGGTTTTCCCAGTAGAACGACGTCAGCAGGAAAGTCGTGGGTACGCCAAGATCGGTGAACAGGTGGTTCGATTCGCCCTTCGCATCGAAGTGCGGCACCTTGTATTTGCCCTGTAGCGTCGGCATGCGGTTATCCGTGAGCGGCACCCACTGACGCGAGTCCTCGAGCGTGGACCAAATTACGTGCTTCACACCCGCGGACTTGGCCGCCTTTGCCAGGATCTGCGCCTCCGCCTGCTCCTTTTCGGGCGAAAAATGCGCCCAGAAGAAAGTCACGAAGTAGGCGCCATGCGCGCCACGAAGCGCCTTGGTGATGGCCGCCTCATCATCGATATCGGCCGCAACAACTTCCGCCCCCAATCGGGCGAGTTCCTTGGCCTTTTCTGAGCCGGCATCCCGCGTAATCGCGCGCGCCGCGAAGCCCGCGCCCTTATCAGCAAGGATCGCGCGAACCAGCCCGCCGCCCTGAGCTCCAGTAGCCCCGACCACAGCAATGATCTTCTTGGCTGCCATCTGTAATCTCCCCGTTCGATGCATTATAGAGGTCTTGTGCATCGTCCGCGTCAGGGGCGGGAGAGGAATGACCTACCAGGATCGACGCCGCTTCCTGAAGTCCATCGGATTCGCAGCCGCCGCTGCAGCCATTGATCGTAGCGCGGGTGCTGCGATCGCCGGCACCCGGTGGAAAAGGCCCAATATCCTCTTCATCCTCGCCGATGATCTTGGATACGCGGACCTGAGTTGCTACGGGCGGCGGGATTACGAGACGCCGGTGCTCGATCGGCTCGCCGCCGAGGGTATGCGCTTTACGCAGGCTTACTCGAATTCACCCGTGTGTTCGCCGACCCGCGTGGCGCTCGCCACGGGTCGATACCAGTATCGACTGGCCGCCGGGCTCGAGGAACCGATCGGCCCGACCCCAGCGGGCGAAACGCCGCGCGGCCTGCCGCCCGAGCACCCAACCATTGCGTCGTTGATGCGACGGGCCGGATACCGTACGGCGCTCATCGGCAAGTGGCATCTCGGTGCACTGCCCGATTACGGCCCGCTGAAGAGCGGCTATGAGCAGTTCTTTGGCATCGTGAGCGGTGGCGCCGATTACGTTTCGCACGCCGCAGTTGGCGCAGGATTGCCCGATCTCTACGACGGTGAGCGGCGCGCCAACATCGACGGCTACCTGACCGAGCTGTTGACCGACAAAGCTGTCGAGTACGTGACCGACGCGAAACGCCACGACGCACCGTTCTTGCTGTCGTTGCATTACACGGCTCCGCACTGGCCCTGGCAGGCTCCGGGTGATGGACCGGTCGCGAAGGAACGTGCACTGTTTCACTTCGAGGGTGGATCTCTCGGCGTGTACGCGCGCATGGTGCAAGCGCTCGATTCAGGTGTGGGCCGCGTCCTCGAAGCGCTGCGCAATGCCGGTCTCGACAGTTCGACGCTTGTGGTCTTTACCAGTGACAACGGCGGTGAGCGCTTCTCCGACAACTGGCCGTTCGTCGGGCAGAAAATGGACTTGCTCGAAGGGGGAGTCCGCGTGCCGCAGATCGTACGCTGGACGCGCGAGATTCCAGCCGGAGTGGTTACGGAACACGTTGCAATCACGATGGACTGGCTGCCGACGCTGCTGACCCTCGGTCTGGCCGCGGGCGATGCCGACTATCCGCCCGATGGAATTGACCTTTCCGCCGTGCTGCGGGGAGGGCGCCTGGTCACACCCCGGACGCTTTTCTGGCGCATGTTCTATCGCAATCAGGCCGCAATCCGCGCGGGGGAATGGAAGTACCTGCGCATGGGCACAAATGAATTCCTCTTCGATCTGGCGACGGACCCTCGCGAGCGCGCCAACCGGCGCAAGGATGAACCCCGGCACTTTGCCGAGCTCAAGGCGCAGTGGGAGGCGTGGAGCACGACGATGCTGCCGCTACCGGCATCGCAGCGGCCTTACTTCGACGGCGGAGATCTCGCCGGTTACCACGAGCGCAAATGATGGGCCCGACGGCGGTGCCTCTCGACATCGAGGGCATGGCATACTGCGGCTGCAGGGTCCTCTTCGAGGGCCGAGGAGAATGGCATCTTGTCAGTCAATAAGCGGACGCTCTCGCTGGTCATCGCCTGTGCTTCGGTCTCCGTCGCCGCAGCAGCCGACAACTACACTATTGACCCCGCGCACACCTACCCGAGCCTCGAGTTCTCCCACATGGGCCTCTCCATCTGGCGCGGGAAGTTCAACGAGACCTCCGGAAAGGTCGTGCTTGATCGCGCTGCGAGGACCGGAAGTGCCGAAATTGCAGTCGACACCGCCAGCATCGATTTCGGTCTCGACGCGATTTACGAACACGCGGTCACCGCGGATTGGCTCGATGTCGAGAAGTTTCCAACGATGACATACCGCGGCGTCATCAAGTTCGAGGGCGATACACCCGCCTCCGTTGACGGGCAGCTGACGCTGCGCGGCGTGAGCAAGCCGCTGAAGCTGAAGATCAACAGCTTCAAGTGCATGGAGCACCCGATCCTCAAGAAGGAAGTCTGTGGCGCCGACGTAGAGGGCGAGATGAATCGAGCTGACTTCGGAATGACGAAGTACGCCGAAGGTGAAGCCGGCAAAGTCCGCCTGCGAATCCAGGTCGAGGCGCTCAAGGAGAGCTGAACTCCATGGGCAAGCGGTCTACCCACCACGCCAATTCGCGAGATCAGCGACCTGTAAGGAGTCGCACCGGAATCCGGCTCAGGCGGTCGTAGACGCGGCGCTGGCCCAGGATCGGCCACCAGTCATACAGAAAGATCTCGAGCGGGCGCCACATGGCGACCCACCCGCCGATGAAGAGACTCTCGCGCAGGACCGTCACGAGGGGTCCGCCCCCAATCCAACTCTCGACGGACTCTGCCGCAGTGAGCATGGCGGCCAGAAAGCTTAACCCGATGCCGAGACTTATCCAGCCGCGCCCGAAAAGCAGATGGAGTTTCTGCCGCGACACTTGCGACTTGCATACGAAATGCGATCGGATGGCGTCTCCGACCACGCGTTCCTCGTCCACCATGCCCGCGGGCTTGTCCAAATGCATGACTACCGCCGCGGGAGTCTGCGTCGCAATCTCGCGCAAGCTTTCGACGATGTACTGCTCGGCGTTTCGATCCAAATCCTTCTCGTAGAACGGGCAGGGATCCATGGAATCGAACAGCTGGTCCATTTCCCGTAAGCGCACTTCGATGGCACGTTCATGCTTCCTTTTCATGACAATACCTCGAAGCGGTTCTCACCTTCAGGCGATGGCTGATGCATGCGTATACGTCAGCGGTACACTGCGCTGCAACCCGATGTCTGCTCAGGATGGAGCGATTTCCCATGAAGTGCCCGCGCTGCAAGTCACCGGAACTGAAGCCCACGATGATCGAAGAGGATTTGCCGGCGCTGGGCTGTGCCAGCTGCCAGGGAAGCCTCGTGTCTCTGCTGTACTACCGGCATTGGGCCGAGACTCAAAAGCCTCCCCCGGAGTCGACCGCGGAGGACACAACGATCACCCTGGAATCGTCAGATACTACGACCGCCTTGATGTGTCCGAAGTGCAGCCGGGTGATGATGAAGTACAAGCTGACGGGCACCGTCTCCAATCGCCTGGATGTCTGCTCGCTCTGCGACGAGGCGTGGCTCGATCGCGGCGAATGGGAATTGCTCGAGGCGCTTCAATTGAACCACGTGATGCCTGCGATCTTTACCGATGCATGGCAGCGGCGGATCCGGCATGAGATGGTCGAAGGAACGCGGCGCTTGAGCCTGACACGATTGATCGGCGAGGACAGTGTCGCCAAGGTCGAAGCCTTCGCAGCGTGGCTCAAAGGGAACAAGCACAAGTCCCACATCCTGCAGTATCTCTACCGAGGTTGAACCGCAGCCGCACTCGATTCTCCGCCTTGACGGACGGGCCGTGACGTCCGTATACGCTTCGGCATGACCGAAGCGCGCTCCAGCCGGCTCGATCCCCCGGTCGACCTCCAACGTGATCACGTGCTGGGCGACGCGAACGCGGAGATCACGCTGGTCGAGTACGGCAGCTACACCTGCCCTTACTGCCACGCCGCACACGAGGTGATCGCGGATCTCCGGGATCGCTTCGGCGAGCGGATGCGCTACGTTTTCCGCCAGCGCCCGATCACCAACGACCCCGATGCCCTCTGCGCCGCGGAGCTCGCCGAGTTCGCGCACCACACGACGGATGGGTTCTGGGAGGTTCACGACGCGCTGATGCAGCGTGGCCCAGCCTTCAAGCCGGCGGACTTCGCGGAAATCGCCAAGCAGTTTGGTCTCGACCCGGACGATGGGGCGCACGAGGAAGCCTGGGATCTTGCGCAGCAGAAGGTGGGGGATGACACCGAGAGCGCACGGCGCAGCGGCGCTTTGTTCACGCCGACTTTCTACATCAACGGTCGCCGCTACGAAGGACCCTGGGACCAGAACTCACTGGCGGAGGCGATGGTGGGATCACTGGGTCACCGCGTGCAGGCGGCGGCGCTTGGTTTCGCACGCTGGGCGCCGTCGACGGGCGTATTGCTGCTGCTGATGACCATGCTCGCCGTCGTGCTCGCGAACTCGCGGTTCGGCGCGGCTTTCGAGACCTTTTGGCAGGCGCCGTTCGGTTTGATAGCGGGTGAGGGCGCGTTCGAATTGCCGTTGCGCGAATGGATCAACGACGGGTTGCTCACGATCTTCTTCCTGGTCGTCGGCCTCGAGATCAAGCGCGAATTCACGGTGGGGCGGCTCGCCACGCGGCAGGCAGCGGCGCTTCCCGTTGCGGGGGCGCTGGGCGGCATGCTCATGCCCGCACTCATCTATCTCTTGTTCGTGCCTGCGGGACCGCTACAGGCTGGATGGGCCATTCCCACGACGACCGACACCGCGTTCGCCGTTGCATTGATCGCCTTGCTCGGCAATCGCGTGCCGGTGGAACTACGAGTGTTTCTGACAGCGGCGGTGATCGTCGATGACCTCGCGGCAATCGCGATCGTCGCGATCTTCTATTCGGGCGGTCTCGACGCGGGCTATCTGATCGCCGGGTTGCTCACCACCGTCCTCCTCGTATTGCTCAACCATTGGGGAATCTATCGAGCGCTGCCGTATGCGTTGCTCGGAATCGTGTTGTGGACGTGCATGCATGGAGCGGGGCTGCATGCGACGTTGGCGGGGGTGATTCTGGCCGTGGTGACGCCGACGCGTCCGCCGGCCAACCTGCGGGCATTGATGGCGCAGGCGGAAGCCGTGCTCGAAAACGAGATGCAGAATGTCCACGAGCGCGTACTGCGGCACGGCCCTTCCGAGCCGAGCCTGCGCGCGCTCGACGCCATTCACGCTCGAATCGAGTCACCCGCCGATAAGCTCTTGCGCAATGTCGAGCCCTGGTCGAGCTACTTCGTGCTGCCCGTGTTTGCCCTGGCCAATGCGGGTCTCGTGTGGTCGCTCGCAATTATCGACGGGCACGAGCCCCTGATCTCCGCGATCGTATTCGGGCTCGTCGTCGGCAAACCGGTTGGCATCGTTCTGGCGTCGGCGATTGCCGTGCGCCTCAAGCTCGCAATCAAGCCCGAGGCCTACTCGTGGCGGCAGCTCTCCGGTGCCGGCGCGCTGGCCGGCATCGGCTTCACGATGTCACTCTTCATTGCATCGCAGGCATTCCCCGGTCCGTCCGACTTCGCCGCGGCGAAATTCGCCGTGTTTCTTTCCTCGTTGGTCGCGGGCGGTCTGGGCAGCGCGCTGCTCTGGGCCCGACGGCCCGCAGCCGAATTGATACCCGAACGGACTGTCGCGTAAGTGCAAATCGATCGACGGGACTGCGGAAACGGCGCGCACGCTCGAAGATCACAGCGTGAGCTTGAACTTTCGCGTCCTCTGGCCGACAGTACGCCACCCCGCGGACGAGGTCTCCTTGCGCTCATTCACTCACACCGAAGCCCAGAAGAGTGCGCCTCAAGCTTCTGATTTGATTCGGGCGCGGCTCGACGCCTTTGTCAGCGCCGGGCACGACGGCGACGCGCTTGCAGCAGAACTCGCGGATATCTGCGCGGATTTCCCCGATGCGTCCTGGGAAGTGCTGGCGCAGCTCGATCAGTATCATCGGCGCGGCCAGCTCTCGCCTTCGATTTTCCGAATCGTCAAGGGCCAGGCCGAGACGCTCATTTTTGGTTCCGGGACTGCCGATCACACTCCCGAGCTCAAGATTTCCTCCGAAGAGAGAAAGCCG
>DATBVX010000055.1:0-2837 GCA_036515135.1 Steroidobacteraceae bacterium | reverse complement strand
TTGAGGATCACGCGCGAGGCGATGATACCGCCCTCGTACAGCAGATACATTGGGATGGCCATGATGCACTGGGAGATGGCGTCCGGCGGCGTGATCACAGCGGCGATGATGAAGATCCCGAGCAGCACGTAGCCGCGGTTGGCTGCCAGCGATTCCGGCCGTACGAGGCCGGTAATCGCGAGCAGCACGGTCGCAATCGGGATCTCGAACGCCACGCCGAAGGCGAAGAACAGCAGCAATACGAAATCGAGGTAACTGTTGATGTCGGTCATCATCAGAACGCCTTCGGGGGCGGCGGCAGCAAAGAAGGTGAACGCCACCGGGAACACGACGAAGTAGGCGAATGCGACGCCGACGTAGAAGAGCAGGATGCTCGAAAGCAGCAGTGGCAGCGCAAAGCGCTTTTCGCGGCGATACAACCCCGGAGCGACGAAGGCCCAGGCCTGGTACAGGACGTACGGCATCGCGATGAAGAGCGCCGCCATGATTGCGAGCTTGAATGGCGCCATGAACGGCGCGATCACGTTGGTCGCGATCATCGAGGCGCCGTCAGGCAGCCTTTCCATCAAGGGGCGCGCGACGAACTCGAAGATCTCTTCCCTGAAGACCGTGCACGGCACGGCCACGACGATGACGGCGATCAGGGCGCGCAGCAGCCGGTCGCGGAGTTCCAGCAGGTGGGAGATCAGCGTGCCTTCGGCAAGCGTCTCCGGTTCACTGCCCGGGTCGCTCATGAGGTGCTTGCAGATCCGGATTCGAGTCGGGGGAAGTCTCTGGGCTTGCGGGTGCCGGCGGCGGCGCTGCGACGGACGTGGGCGTATGGGGTCGCGTATCTTCGAAGTTCACTTCCTGATCGAGCTGCTCGCGCAGTTGACGCGCCATGGCACGCGCGCGACCCACCCAGCGGCCGATCTGCGAGGCGAGCTTCGGCAGCTTCTGCGGCCCCAGCACGATCAGCGCCAGGCCGAAGATCAGCACGATCTCGGTGAAGCCGACTTCGAACATCTGAGGAATCAGGCCTTGCGGTCGGTGCCGGTCTTGGCGTCCGCGCTGCGCTTCGAGGATTCGCTGGAGTCGAAATCGGCATCGCCCTCGTCGTGCTTGAGCTGCTTGACCTGCTCTTCGGTGTCGCCCTCGTTCATGGCTTTCTTGAAGCCCTTGACTGCCGCGCCCAGGTCCGACCCGATGTTGCGCAGCTTCTTGGCGCCGAAAATGACCAGCGCGATGAGCAACACGATGAGCAGGTGTTGCCAGCTGATACCCATGCCACGTCTCCGTAAGTGTTTGACGAGCGGGGGATCATACGCCAAAAGCCATGACCGGTTCGGTGACGGCCCCCGCACGCCGTAAGCCGCTGTTATGGCGAAGTTGCGGGCGTTTCCAGCCAGAACGTCACCGGACCATCATTGACCAGGCTGACCTGCATATGGGCCCCGAACTCGCCGGTCGCCACGCGCGGCAGCGACGCACGCGCGGCGTCGACGAGGTGATCGAAGAGGCGCCGTCCTTCATCGGGGGCAGCCGCCGTGCTGAAGCCCGCACGCATGCCGGAACGCGTATCCGCGGCCAAGGTGAATTGCGAGACCAGCAGCAGATCGCCGCCGACATCCTTCAGGCTCAGGTTCATCCGGCCGGCATCATCTGAAAAGATCCGGTATCCGACGATCCGCTCGAGCAGACGATCCGCCGCGACCTCGGTGTCACCCTTGCGGACGCCGATAAACGCGAGGATGCCGCGTTCAATTCTGGCAACCGAAGCTTCGCCGACGGTCACCTCGGCACGCGTGACACGCTGGATCAGGGCGATCATCGTTCGCTCTCCAACTGGAACTTAAGGGCACGGCTCATTACCATTGCGCGCCTCGCCTCACGCAACCCTCGGAGAGGATATGGCGCCCCGCGTTCTGGCTTCCGCGTTCATGACTGCCGCGAGTGTCGCCATCGCGCTGGCTTTGCCACCCGTGCTGCGCGCCGAGCCCGACCCTGAGCGTGGCCGGCAGCTCTCGTACACGTGCTACGGCTGCCACGGCATCCCGAGCTACAAGAACGTCTATCCCACCTACAGCGTGCCCAAGCTCGAGGGACAGCACTCCGAATACCTGGCGCTCGCCCTCCAGGCTTACCGGAGCGGCGAGCGTTCTCATTCGACCATGTATTCGCACGCCGCGTCGATGAGCGAGCAGGACATGCAGGACATCGCAGCCTTTCTCGCCTCGGAGCCGCTCAAACCGGGTGCCACGCCGGTGGGCGAGGCACCGGCAAAGGCAACCGAGCTGTGTGTGGCGTGCCACGGGCCGGACGGCGTGGGCATCACGCCGCTGTATCCAACGCTGGCCGGGCAGCATGCCGACTACCTCGATCGTGCGCTGCGCGATTACCGCGACGGTGGTCGCAAGAACGCGATCATGGCGGGATTTGTCACCGGTCTGACTGATGAGGACATCAAAGGGCTCGCCGCTTACTACGCCAAACAGCGGCCCGCCCTGACCACCGCGAAGCACGCGATGTGGTTCGTCCAGGAAGAAAAACCCGGCTCGAAGTAGCTGCCGCGGCGGTTCTGCTCCGACCATGTTCGAGTCCCCGTGTCTCACAAGGGTATCCATTCGATCGACACGCTCTACGTCCGGCCCGGGCTGGACGCGAGCCACCTGATCACACAGGACGGACGCGCCGCGTTCGTCGATACCGGGCCATCCTCAGGCGTGCCGCAGCTCTTGGCGGCACTCGACCGGCTCGACATTGCGCCGGAACAGGTCGACTACGTGCTGCTCACGCACGTCCATCTCGATCATGCAGGCGGCGCCGGACTCCTGATGGAGTCACTGCCAAACGCTCGT
>DATBVX010000054.1:0-3682 GCA_036515135.1 Steroidobacteraceae bacterium | reverse complement strand
CCATAGAGTGGCAGGACGCTCAACACCGCGAGCGCCAGCCACTCGAGCCAGGGAAATGGCCAGATCACGGCCAGGTGTACCAGCACGGGATACGCCACGGCGAGGACAGGCATCGGCTTTGGTCAGCTGTCGCCGCGCCGTGTCAGGACGTGAGCGGTGAGCTCTCGCAGGGAAGCGAATGCCGAACGGGTCCCCGCATCGTCTGAGCGCAGCTCGACGCCGTACTGCCGCCGTATCGCCAGCGCGATCTCGAGCGCATCGATCGAGTCGAGGCCCAAGCTCCCGCGGTCGAAACCGAAGAGAGGAGCGGTCGGCGAAATCTGCGCGGGCGTCACATCTTGCAGGCCGAGTACCTCCACTAACAGGACAGCGAGCGCCGTTTCGTCTGCGGTCTGCGTCAGGACGGCGGAAGAGTCGGACAATGTCGACACCGTGAAATGACGAAAAGATGCGTTAAGCTCATTGTATGGGGTCACCGCGCTGATGGAAACGCGCCTCCGCAACAGGCTCGATCGCGGCTCGCGCCGCTTCGGTACCGGGCTGTCCTTCGCCATCTTCGGGGTCGGAGGAACGCTCCTGAGCCTGACGCTGTTCCCGTTCTTAAGGCTCGTTTCGCCCGACAAGGTGGTGGCGCAACGGCGCATCAATGCGGCGATGCGCCGGGTGATGGGCCTCTTTATCTGGTTCATGAAGAGCCTCGGGTTGCTCACGTACGAGGTCCACGGGCTCGAGCGGCTGGCCAGACCCGGTCAACTGATCGTCGCCAACCACCCCACGTTGATCGACGTCGTTTTCATGCTGTGGCTGACGCCGGACGCCGGTTGTGTAGTGAAGCGCGCGCTGTGGCACAACCCGGCGCTGCGCTGGCCGGTGATCTGGGCGGGCTACATCCCGAACAGCGAGGGCACCCAGCTCGTGCCGGATTGCGCGCGGATTCTGCAGTCAGGCCGCTCCTTGCTGGTGTTCCCCGAAGGTACCCGTTCGGTTCCCGGGCAGCCGTTGTCGCTCAGGCGCGGTGCCGCCCAGGTCGCGCTGGCCTCGCATGCCGATGTCCTCCCGGTGACGATCGTCTGCGACCTGCCGTTCCTGACCAAGGGATCGCGCTGGTATCGGGTTCCAGTACGGCGCCCGCACTTCACGATCACGGTCGGACAGGCCATCGCGGCGCAGCGTTACGCGCTGGCCGGCGAGCCCAATTCAGTCGCGGCGCGTCACCTGACTTCGCTGCTTGCTGTGCATTTTACTCGGGGGATTGAGGCCGTGATGCGCGCCCCGGCCGGCGCAATGCATACGAATCCGCCCGAGCCCCAATCCGCCAGCCTATAATGGCAGCGGGTTCTGGCAACGTTTTGCATCGATGCACACCGAACAAGAAATTTTCGAGCAGGTCAGGCGAGTGCTGGCCGAGCTGTTCGAACTTCCGCCCGAAAAGATCTTGCTCGACGCGCATCTCTATACCGATCTCGACATCGACAGCCTGGACGCGATCGATCTGATCCTCGAGCTCAAGGAGCTCACCGGCCGCAAGGTCCAGCCCGAGCAGTTCAAGCACGTCCGCACCGTGCGCGACGTGGTTACCGCGGTGCGTATGCTGCTGCAGGACGAGACCGCGGCGTGACCGCATACCCGACGCGACCCGAAGTCCTGAGCGTCGTCTCCGGGCCGCTGGCACTCACCCTCACGCTGCAGGTGCCAGCCAGCTTGCGGTGGTTTCGCGGCCATTTCCCGCAGCACCCGATCCTGCCGGGCGTCGTACAGCTGGCCTGGGCAATGGCCCATGCGTGTGAGCACTTCGGTTTCGACCCCGCTGTCGAGAGAGTCGCGGACCTCAAATTCCTGCGGATCATCCGACCGGGCGCGGAATTGAAGCTCGATCTCGACTGGGCCGAGGGCGAACGGAACTTGAGTTTTCGCTTCAGCCAGCACGATTCGACCTGTTCCTCCGGACGCTTCATCCTGGCGCGATGATTCGTGCGTGCGCCGTCATCCCGTACTTCGAGCATCCGCAGACCCTCGCCGGTATCGTGGAGGCGCTCAAGCGTCACGGACTGACTTGCTGGATCGTCGACGACGGGTCCGGACCGGCCGCGCACGCCGTCGCACAGAGACTCGCCGCGCAGGATCCCGACGCGGTCAAGCTGCTCACACATGAGTCGAACCGGGGCAAGGGTGCGGCCGTATTGAGCGGCTGTCGCAGCGCGGCGGCGGCGGGGTACAGTCACGCACTGCAGATCGACGCGGACGGCCAGCACGACTGTGACGACGTGCCGGAGCTGCTGGCGCAATCATCGCGCCATCCGCAGGCGCTGATCCTGGGTGAGCCGCGCTTCAATGACTCGGTGCCGCGTTCACGGCTCTATGGCCGGTACCTCACGCATCTGTGGGTCTGGATCAACACGCTTTCCTTCCAGGTGGGCGACTCGATGTGCGGCCTGCGCGTCTATCCGCTGGCACCACTGCTCGCGCTCGCCGGATCCGAGCGGCTCGGTCAGCGTATGGAGTTCGACACCGAGGTCGTGGTGCGGCTCCACTGGCGCGGAGTGCCGATGATTGGCATTCCAACGCGCGTGACTTACCCGCTCGACGGCGTATCGCATTTCGATCTGTGGCGCGACAATCTGCTCATCAGTCGCATGCACGCACGCCTGTTCTTCGGCATGTTATGGCGATTCCCCCGGCTCATCGCGCGACGATTCAGGGAGGCCACCCGCCCATGACTGCGGTGCCACTCTACGAGGCGGAGATCGAGATCGAAGTGCCGTTTCACGATCTCGATCCGGCGGGTTTCGTGTGGCATGGGCACTATGCGAAGTATCTCGAGCTGGCGCGCTGCCAGCTGCTCAAGCGCTTCGATTACAACTACGACGCGATGACGCGTTCAGGCTTTCTGTGGCCCGTCGTCGACCTGCAACTGCGTTTTTTGCGCCCGCTGCGCTTCGGCGATCGAGTCAGGGTGCACGCCGCGCTGGTCGAATGGGAGTACCGGCTGCGAATCGAGTACCTGATTCTGAGCGCCGCATCGGGCGCGCGACTGACGAAAGCGAGCACGGTGCAGGTCGCGGTAAGCGCGAGCACCGGAGAGATGTGCCTGCGCTCACCGGCCATCCTGTTCGAACGCCTCGGCGTCTCGCCATGAACTACGCCGCGCGCATTGCGGCTGTCCTGATCGCGATCGTCTGGATCGAATTGATCGCCACGCCGCGAGTTGCGCGAGCTGCCAGCCTCTTCGATCAATCCGTGAGCGCGACACAACTCAAGCACGACATTCTGGCGCGTCCTGCCGCCGAGTTGTCGGCGACGACGGAGATCAGCGGAAAATTCGTGCAGCGGCGCTACTTGAGCGGGCTGTCGCGCCCGCTCGTTTCTAGCGGTGAGTTCGCGTTGGCGCGCGAGCAGGGGATCCTGTGGCGGACCAACGAGCCCTTTCCGTCGGAGTTCCTGCTCACAGCGGCTGGCATGACGCTCCGTGATGGGGCAACCGAAACGCATGTGCCTCAAGCGGAACGACCGGCGCTTGCGACCGCGCTCGAGATGTTACTGGCGATCTTTGCGTTCGATGTGGAGCGGCTTGCGAACAGCTTCGAGCTCTACGGGCTGACACAAGGTGATCGCTGGCAGGTCGGGCTGCGACCGCGAAACGGCGGGCTGGCCCAAGTGTTTGAGCGCGCCGTGATCAGCGGCG
>DATBVX010000053.1:0-20091 GCA_036515135.1 Steroidobacteraceae bacterium | reverse complement strand
AAGACAGGCCACTTGGATCATCTCCGCAAATTGCGGATCACGCTTGCTCCCCCGTCCGACATTTCCGGGATTGATGCGGTACTTGGCCAATGCTTCGGCGCAAGCGGGGTGCTCCTTGAGCAGCTTGTGGCCGTTGAAGTGGAAGTCGCCGATCAGCGGCACGTCGACGCCCATGGCATCGAGGCGTTCGCGGATGTGTGGAACGGCGGCCGCGGCTTCAGCGGTATTGACGGTGATGCGGACCAGCTCGGATCCCGCCCGCGAGAGCGCTTTCACCTGCTGTGTCGTCGATTCAACGTCCGCGGTATCGGTATTCGTCATCGACTGCACGACAATGGGCGCGCCGCCACCCACTTGAATGCGACCGACCTGGACGGCAACCGAGCGACGACGTGGCTGGGCCATGGCGTCTCCGGCCTATTGCGAAGTGGGAACGCGCGTCGTTTGCCACGCTACGAGCTGCCAGCGACCGTCACGCCTGACGTAGGCATCCGTGTAGCGCAGTTCGAGCTGCAACGCCTGGCCGCTCAAGCGACCGCCAACGAGGATGAGCCCGGATGCGAGGCCGACGTCGTCATAAAGCCTGACCTCGATCTCGCGCACCTCGATGGACTCGTAGCGGATGCGGCCGGCGCGCACGGTTTCGAGGAATTGCGGCTTGTTCTCGAGCTGACCGTTGGAGTGCACGTATCGCAGTTCCTCCGCGAGCATCGGCTCAAGCGCCGCCACATCCTGCGCCACCATCGCCGCGAAACGCCGTCGCTCGATCTGCTCGAGCGTTTCGCCGGAGCCCTGGAGATGAGTGCACGCGCCGAGCAGCAGGAGCGTGGCGAATAAGAATGATGTTGACGATGCTCTCATTGAGACCCTCACCCCGGCCCTCTCTCACGAGTGGGAGAGGGAGTGGACGCTCACCCCAACCGTCGCCCGCATGCGGGAGAAGGAGTGGATCAGCTGGCCGATAGTTTGCTCTCGATCCAGCCGCGCATGGTTCTCTCCAGCACATCAAGCGGTACTGCGCCGGACGCGAGCACGGTGTCGTGGAACTCGCGGACATTGAACCGCGCTCCGAGTCGTTGTTCCGCCTCCGCGCGCAGCGCCCTGATCTTGAGCTGGCCGATCTTGTATGCGAGCGCCTGGCCGGGCCAGGAGATGTAGCGATCGATCTCATTGACGATATCGGCCTCGGTCTTGGCCGCGTTCGCCTTGAAATAGTCGATCGCCTGCTGGCGGGTCCAGCGCTTGTGATGAATGCCGGTGTCGACGACCAACCGCACCGCGCGCCACATGTCGTATGTGAGCTGACCGAACTTGGAATAGGGATCGGTGTAGAGTCCCAGGTCCTCACCGAGGCTCTCGGTGTAGAGCGCCCAGCCCTCGACGTACGCGGTGTAGCCGGCGTTGCGCCTGAACAGCGGCAGGTCGCCCTGCTCCTGTGCAAGCGCGATCTGGAAATGATGGCCCGGCACCGCTTCGTGCACCGAGAGCACCTCCATCTCGTACTTCGGCCGTACCTCGGGGCGATAAAGGTTCACGTAGTAGTAGCCCGCGCGCGTGCCATCGAGAGAGGGCGGCTGGTAGTAAGCCGTGGTCGTGTTCGGCGCGCTGGTCATCGGGATCGCGCGGACGCCATACGGAGTCCGTGGAATCTTGCCGAACAGTTTCACCAGCTCGGGATCGATGCGCTTGGAGACGGCGAGATAGGCCTCGAACAGCTCGTCGCCGGTCTTGTAATAGAACTTCGGATCGGTGCGCAGGTATGTCACGAAGTCCTGGAAGGTTCCCTTGAAACCCAGCAGCGCGATGATCTTGTTCATCTCGCCGCGGATGCGCGCGACTTCCTTGAGCCCGATCTCATGGATCTCGTCCGCCGTGAGCGAAGTGGTCGTGTGGTAGCGAATCCGGTTCTGGTAGTAGCTCGTGCCATCGGTCGTGTCCCAGACGCCGTCGGTCTGGCGCAATTTCGGCAGGAAGTCCTTGGCAAAGAATTGATCGAGACGTCGAAATGCGGGGATCACGACCTCCGCGATCGCCGCGCGCGCCCGAGTTGTCAGACGTTCGCGCTCGGCTGCAGCAATCGATGCCGGAGATTCGCGCAAGGGCTTAAAGAAGGGACTGTCCTCGGGCCGCTCCACGAGCTGCTGGGCGATCTGCGATGGCACACGCCGCATCACCGCCAGCGGCTGGGTCCGGCGTTCGCGCAATCCCTGCTGCAACAGAGCGATGTTCTGGTCGACGTAAGTCCCGAAGCGCTGCATTCGCGCGATCCAATCCTCGTAGTCGTTCACCGTATCGAAGGTAATCAACTCGGCGATTTCGCTCGCGACCGGCAGGCTTTCGCGGTGCGTGAAGGAGAACAGGTACGGCTTGAACGGATAAGCGTCCGTGCGATTGCGATACTCGCGCTCGAACAGGTCATAGTTGAGCTGCTCCGTGGCAGGAAGCGAGTCACGCGGAATTCCCGCGAGCTCAGCGAGGACCCTGCGATCGAGCGCGTGGCTGCGCTCGAGCGCGGCAGAAGACAGATCCGGCCAGCGATCGTTGTAGCGCGGATCACCGAATGATGTGGCCGCGACCGGGTTCTCCACCAGGTCGCGCTCCCAGGCAGAATCGAACAGCGCGTGCAGTTCACTCACCGCGTCGGCGCCAGCGGGCGCGTTGTACGCCGTCAGCAGAACGAGAACGGGAACGAGGAGCGGGCGAATACGCATGTCAAACCCGTAAATTTGGCAGCCGGCGGAGGCCTTCGAGGTGCGCAAACATAGCGGCACGGCGGCCGTTTGGCTATCATGCGCGCCACTCGTCGCAAGGCCTGTCCGGAGAGAGTGGGGCACGTGCCTCGCCGCCGAAGGCGCAACCCGCCCGGAAACGCTCAGGCAACGGGAACGGCAGGCTCAAGGCGGGCTCTGGAGAGCGGTTGTCACAACCCACCGAAGGGGTGCGGCGCAGATGGACTGCGTTTGATCTCTCAGGTTTCAGGACAGAGGGGCGGCAGGCCGTACGAGGCTTGCCGCCCTTTTTCATTCGGGGGTTTGATGGGCCTGAACACACCTCTCTACGCACGACACCTGAGCGCCGGCGCGCGCATGGTCGATTTCGGCGGCTGGGACATGCCCGTGAACTACGGCTCCCAGATCGAGGAGCACC
Organism: Steroidobacteraceae bacterium; assembly: GCA_036515135.1. GTDB lineage: Bacteria > Pseudomonadota > Gammaproteobacteria > Steroidobacterales > Steroidobacteraceae > DATBVX01. The sequence continues at coordinate 16,944 of DATBVX010000053.1, read as the reverse complement.
ACGCAGTGCGTCGCGATGCCGGCATGTTCGACGTCTCGCACATGGGTGTGGTTGATCTGAAAGGTGCCCGCGTACGGCCGTTTCTGCGCCACCTGTTGGCGAACGATATCGGCCGGCTGCAGATTCCCGGGAAAGCCCTCTACAGCTGCCTGCTGCGCGAGGACGCCGGCATCCTCGACGACCTCATCGTCTACTTTCTCACCGAGTCGTGGTTCCGGATGGTGGTCAACGCCGGGACGCGCGCTAAGGATATCGCCTGGATCCGCCGGCACGCGGGGGAATTCTCCGTCGAAGTGAGCGAACGCAAGGACCTGGCGATGATCGCCGTGCAGGGCCCGCACGCGCGCGAGAAAGCGGCGTCCATTCTGCCGGCGGCCGATCGCGCCCAAGCGCTTGCACTCGATACGTTCATCGGCGCCGAGATTGCCGGGCTTTTCATCGCGCGCACCGGCTACACCGGCGAGGACGGCTGGGAGATGATCGTGCCGGCCGTGCGTGGGGAGCAGATCTGGAACGTCCTGCACGAGGCCGGCATCGCGTTCTGTGGCCTGGGAGCGCGCGATACCCTGCGGCTCGAGGCGGGCATGAACCTGTACGGGTCCGACATGGATGAATCGAAGCATCCGCTCGAGTCGGGTCTCGGCTGGACAGTGGCGTGGACGCCCGCCGAGCGTGATTTCATCGGTCGCGGCGCGCTCGAGTCCGTCCGCAGAGCCGGAAGCCCACGCAAGCTGGTCGGCCTGCTGCTCGAGGAACGCGGCGTGCTCCGCTCGCATCAAAAAGTGATCGTGCCGGACGGCGGCGAGGGTGAGGTCACGAGTGGCACGTTCTCGCCAACGCTCGAACGATCGATTGGGCTGGCGCGCGTACCCGCGATTACGGGCGAGCGCGTGCAGGTCGATATCCGCGGCAAGCTGCTCGCTGCCCGCGTCGTGAAACCGCCATTCGTCCGCTATGGGAGGCCCCTGGTGTCATGAGCAAGATTCCCTCCGATCTCAAGTACACGAAATCCCACGAGTGGGTGCGCTCGCTGCCGGACGGCAGCATTGACGTCGGAATCACCGACCATGCCCAGGACACGCTCGGCGACCTGGTGTTCGTCGAGGTGCCAGAACCGGGCAGGACGCTGGCCGCCGGCGAAGCTTGCGCGGTGGTCGAGTCGGTCAAGGCGGCCTCCGATGTGTACAGCCCGGTGGCCGGCGAGGTAATCGACGGCAACGCGGATCTCGTGGCGACACCCGAGCTCGTGAACCAGGATCCCTACGGCAACGGCTGGCTGCTCAAGCTCAAGCCCGCGGACAAGTCAGCGCTCGCTAAGCTCATGGATGCAGCCGCCTACACCAAGCATCTCGAAACCGAGGCGCACTGATGCCATTCATTCCGCATACCGACGCCGATGTCCGCACGATGCTCGACGCCATCGGCGCGCGCCGCATCGACGACCTGTTCGACGAGATTCCCGCCGCGCTCAAGTCCGGACCGCTCGATGGCCTGCCGCCCGCCGTCAACGAGATGGACATCACCCGGATCATGCACGAGCGAGCTGCGCGCGACGGCATGCCGCTCAACTTCATCGGCGCTGGCGCCTACGAGCACCACATTCCCGCAGCAGTGTGGGCCGTGACGACGCGCGGCGAATTCTACAGCGCCTATACGCCCTACCAGGCCGAAGCGAGCCAGGGCACGCTGCAGACGATCTACGAATACCAGACGATGATGGCGAGCCTTACGGCCATGGAGGTTTCGAACGCTTCGCTCTATGACGGGGCCTCTGCGCTCGCTGAAGCGTGCCTCATGGCGGTGCGCGCCAATCGCAAGTCGAAGGTCTCACGCATCCTGTTGCCGGCCTCCCTCAATCCCACCTATCGCAAGGTTGCACGCACCATTGCGGGCTTGCAGGAGTTTACGTTTGACGAGGTGCCGTACGACGCGGCCACCGGGAACATCCGCGTCGAGAGTCTTGCCGCATTCGATGCCCAGGACATCACGGCGCTGGTCATTCAGCAACCGAACTTCTTTGGCGTGTTGGAGGATGTCGATGAACTGACGCGCTGGGCACGCGGCAACGGCACGTTCATCATCGCGGTCGTCAATCCCACTTCGCTCGCGCTGCTCAAGCCGCCCGGAAAGTGGGGCGACAACGGCGTCGATATCGTATGCGGCGAAGGGCAGCCGCTCGGCGTTCCACTGTCATCGGGCGGGCCGTACTTCGGCTTCATGACGACGCGCATGGCACACGTGCGGCAGATGCCCGGCCGTATCGTCGGGCGCACGCTCGATCTGGACGGCCGCCCCGGGTTCACGCTGACGTTGCAGGCGCGCGAACAGCACATCCGCCGCGGCAAGGCGACGTCGAACATCTGCACCAACCAGGGATTGCTGATGACCGCTGCGACGATCTACCTGACGCTCCTGGGCCCGGCGGGACTCGAGCGCGTGGCGAGCGCAAGCCACGAGCGCACACAGGAGCTCGTGCGCGCACTCACACGCATCCCCGGCGTGCGCGCCAAGTTCAGCGGCCCGCGGTTCCACGAGGCCGTGATCGCCCTCGATCGTCCGGCCGCGGGCGTCCTCGCGGCGCTCGCGGAGCGCGGCATCATGGGCGGTCTCGACCTCGGCGCGCTCCACGCGGAGCTCGGTGATGCGGTGCTCGTGTGCGCCACGGAGACCAAGACGACGGCCGACATCAACGCGTATGCGACCGCGCTGGCGGACGTTCTCAAGTCCGCGCGCGCGGCATGATCCGGGAGGCCGCCCAAGTGAGCAGCACTGGACGTTCGAATGTCGCCGCCCCCGAGAAGGTGATCTTCGAGCATTCGCGTCGCGGCCGGACCGCGAGTGCGCAGATCCCCGCGGCCCAGCGTCCGACCGATCTGCCGCAGAACCTGCTGCGCACCGATCGACCGTTGCTGCCGGAGGTTTCCGAACTTCAGGCGGTGCGGCACTTTACCCGCCTGTCGCAGCTCAACTTCTCGATCGATACGCATTTCTATCCCCTGGGCTCCTGCACGATGAAGTACAACCCCAGGGCGTGCAACAGCCTGGCGATGCTGCCCGAGTTCCTGGCGCGCCACCCGCTGGCACCGGAATCGCACGGACAGGGATATCTGGCCTGCATGTTCGAGCTGCAGGAGATGCTGAAGGACGTCACCGGAATGCAGGGCGTATCGCTGACGCCGATGGCGGGCGCGCAGGGTGAGCTCACCGGTGTGGCGATGATCATCGCGTATCACCGCGCGCGCAGAAATCTCGAGCGCAACGAGATCATCGTGCCGCAGGCCGCACACGGCACCAACCCCGCGACCGCGACGATGTGCGGCTGCACCTTGCGCGAGGTCCCTTGCGGCGCGGATGGGGACGTCGATCTCGAGGCGCTCAAGGCCGCTGTCGGTCCACGGACCGCCGGGATCATGCTGACCAATCCGTCGACCCTCGGGGTATTCGAGCGGCGGATCGTCGAGGTCGCAACGGTGGTGCATGAAGCGGGTGGGCTGCTCTACTACGACGGCGCGAATCTGAATGCGATTCTCGGCAAAGTGCGCCCCGGCGACATGGGTTTCGATGTGATCCACATGAACCTGCACAAGACCTTCTCGACGCCCCACGGCGGCGGCGGGCCGGGATCGGGCGCGGTCGGCGTCGGCAATCGCCTGTTGCCGTTTCTGCCGGTACCCGTCGTCGGCCGCGAGGACGACCGGTATCGGTGGCTCGATGAGAAGGACCTCCCGCAGTCAATCGGTCGGCTGTCGGGCTTCATGGGCAATGCGGGCGTACTGCTGCGCGCCTACGTCTACATGCGGATGCTCGGACGCGAGGGCATGACGCGCGTCGCCGAATACGCGACGCTCAACGCCAACTACATGCTGGCGCGGCTTATCGCAGCCGGGTTCGACGCCGCGTATCCCGAGCGGCGCGCGAGTCACGAGTTCATCATCACGCTCAAACGCCAGGCTCGCGAGCAGGGGGTTTCGGCGATGGACTTCGCCAAGCGGCTGCTCGACTATGGCTTTCACGCGCCCACCACCTACTTCCCGCTCCTCATTCCGGAATGCCTGCTCATCGAACCGACCGAATCCGAAGCGCTCGAAGATCTCGACGCCTTCGTCGACGCGATGATTGCCATCGGGGAGGAGGCGCAGGTGGAGCCGGCAAAGGTCCGGGGTGCGCCCTACCATCTGCCAGTTCGCCGTCTCGACGACGTGCGCGCGGCCAAGCAGCTCGATCTGGTGTGGAAGCCGGCTGCGTGACGGAGCGCATCAAACCCACCGGCCTGACACGGTTGTTTCGGGCGTTCGGCAACAGCGTCCGCGGCTTCATCGGTGCTTTTCGCGAAGAAGCGGCCTTCCGGCAGGAACTGGCGCTCGCCGTGGTGGTCATCCCCGCAGGGTTTTGGCTCGGCCAGACGGGCATCGAGCGCGCGCTGCTGGTCGCACCAATGCTCCTGATCCTGATCGTCGAGCTGCTCAACAGCGCGGTGGAGGCGGCGATCGACCGCATAGGGCCGGAGCACCACGAGCTCTCGGGTCTCGCCAAGGACATCGGCTCGGCGGCAGTATTCGCGGCGTTTGTGTTGCTGGGCGCGGTATGGGTGCTGGTGTTAATGGTATGAGTTCGCAGTTGACGGTTGACGATTGGCAGTGGAGAGAAGGAAAGATCCGGTTCCGGGAGCTTCTTCTGCTGTCAACCGTCAACCGTCAACTGTCAACCGAACGAGGTTTCATGCGAAACGCACATCGAATCTTGCTGGCGATGCTGCTGGCGGTACCCGGCACCGTCGTTGCCCAGACCGATATCACCCCTCCGCCGGAGCAACCGCAGATCGCGCCGCTGCCGACGATCGAGAGTGAAGAGAGCCCGGCATGGACGCGCACCCTCGAGCGCATCGCGAACGGTGTCGTTGCAATCCAGGTGGACGCCGTGCGCGCCTTCGATACCGAGTGGAATACGTCCGCGCAGGCCACCGGCTTCGTGGTCGATGCCCGGCGCGGCCTGGTGCTGACCAATCGCCACGTGGTTACGTCCGGGCCGGTCAACGCGCAAGCCACATTTCTGAACCGCGAGGAAGTGCAGCTTTTCCCGGTGTATCGTGACCCGGTGCACGACTTCGGTTTCTACCGCTATGACCCTGCGAAGCTGCGCTTCATCAAGCCGGCGGAGCTGCCGCTGTTTCCCGAGGGCGCGCAGGTCGGGCGTGAAATTCGCGTGGTTGGCAATGACGCCGGTGAGCAGCTGTCGATTCTGGCCGGCACTCTCGCGCGGCTCGATCGCGACGCACCCAACTACGGCATCGGCAAGTACAACGATTTCAATACGTTTTACCTTCAGGCGGCTTCGAGCACTTCGGGCGGTTCCTCCGGGTCGCCAGTGATCGACGTCAAGGGGCGGGTGGTCGCACTCAATGCGGGCGGCAGCAGCGGCGCGGCATCGAGCTTTTATCTGCCCCTGAAGCGCGTGCAGCGCGCGCTGAAGCTGATCCAGGAAGGCAAGCCCGTCGGTCGGGGCACGTTACAGACCGTGTTCGAGTACACGCCGTTCGACGAGCTGCGGCGGCTGGGCCTCAGGCCCGATACCGAGCGCGAGGTGCGCGCCGCATTCTCCGATCTCACCGGCATGCTGGTCGTCTCCGAAGTTCAACCCGGGTCGCCGACCGAGGGCGTGCTGCAGCCGGGCGACATCCTGGTGCGCATGAACGGCCGGCTGGTCGCGGAGTTCGATCCATTGAATGAGCTGCTCGATGCCAGTGTCGGTGGCAAGGTGGAGATCGAGGCGCAGCGCGGTGGTGAACCGATCACAGTTCAGCTCGCCGTGCAGGATCTGCATGCAATCACCCCTGCCCGCTATATTGAATTCGGTGAAGCCGTGGTCCACGAGCTTTCGTATCAGCAGGCGCGACACTTCAACACGCCGGTGCGCGGCGTATATGTCGCCAACCCCGGCTATGTGCTCGGTGCATCGGCAGTGCCACGTGGCGCGGTCATCCAGAGCGTCGACGGCAAGCCCATGAACACGCTGGCCGACTTCGAAAACATGCTTGCCGGGCTGGCGCATGCGGAGCGTGCCACGGTGCGCTACTTCACGCTGGACGATCCGCGCGGGCAGCAATGGCGTGTGATTCGCATGGATCGGCGCTGGTTTCCCGCGCGTGCGTGTCATCGCGACGACGAGCTCGGCATCTGGCCATGTCAGCCGGTCGCAGATGGTCCCGCCACAGACGGATTGCTCCCCGCCACCACGCGCTTCGTGTCGCAGGACGACGCGCGCGTGGATCGCGTCACGCATTCACTGGTGCTGGTGAACTTCGACATGCCGTATTCCGTTGCCGGCGTGACCGAGCGCAACTATCACGGCACGGGCCTCATCGTCGATGCCGCACGCGGACTCATCGTCACCGATCGCAATACCGTGCCGGTGGCGGTCGGCGATGTTCGCATCACCTTCGCCGGCACGATCGAAATTCCGGGCAAGGTCGAGTTCATCCATCCGCTGCACAACCTCGCGGTGGTGTCCTACGACCCCGCGCTGATCGGCAAGACACCGGTGCGCGCCGCCAAACTCAATCCGACGCCGCTGCGCGCCGGTCAAGACGTGTGGGTGGTCGGGTTACGGTCCGATCACAAGGTGATGTCACAGGCGACGAAGGTCGCAGCCGTCGACGCGCTCGAGTTCCCTTTATCCCGCACGCTTCAGTTTCGCGACAGCAATCTGGAAACAGTCAGCCTGGTCAATCCGCCGGGCGACTACGATGGCGTGCTGGTGAACCGCTCCGGCGATGTGGTCGCATTGTGGTCGAGCTTCGCCTACGAGGCGGGGCGCGACCTGCAGCAGGAGAACCGCGGCGTGCCGGCCGAGCTCGTGACCGAGATGATTCCGGCGGTCACAGAAAGCCGGCCGCTGTATTCCCTCGAAGCCGAGTTTCAGGTCGTTCCGTTGGCCGCCGCGAGCAAGCTGGGTCTGTCGCGGGAATGGATCGAACGCCTCGAAGCCCACGACGCCAAGCGCCGCCAGGCACTCGCGGTGGCGCGAGTCGTGGCGGGTTCGCCGGCGGCATCCCTTCTGCAACCGGGTGACCTCGTGCTGGCGATCGACGGTCAGCCCGTCAATCGATTCCGCGAAGTCGAGCGGGCGGTCCAGAAAGGCAGCATCAGGCTCACGGTCTGGCGCGACGGCGTGCCGCTCGATCTCGACGTCAACACCGTACCCCTCGACGGGCGCGACATCGACCGGCTGCTCATCTGGGCCGGCGCGACGCTGCAGGCGCCGCATCGCGCGATGGCCGCGCAGCGCGGAATCGCGCCGGAGGGCGTATTCGTCGCGTACTTCTACTATGGGTCCCCGGCGACGCGCTACGGCCTCTATGCCGGCCGCCGCATCGTCGAGGTCGACGGTCAACCCACGCCCGATCTCGACAGCTTCATGCGCGTGGTCCTGGGCCGCGAGGACCGTTCCTCGGTGCGCCTGAAGACCGTCACCTGGAACAGCGCGGTCGAGGTCATCACGCTCAAGCTCGACCGGCACTACTGGCCGGCGTATGAGTTGCGTCGCAGTGCCAACGGCTGGGTCCGCACCGAACTGGAATAGGACCTGTCGCAGATCGCCGACGCTCGTCAGGTGTGTCTCTCCGCCGGCGCACGCATCCGTTACACTCGTCATCTCAGTGGAACCGAGAGGGGTCGACATGATCAGGAAATCGCTGCAGCGTGGTTGCGTCGTGGCCATCAGTCTCTCTTTGCTCAACCTGGGAACCCCGGTTGTCGCCACTGCGGGGATCATCGACACGCAGACAGCGATCGAGGCAAGCCGGCGCGACGCTGATCTCGCAACGATCCGCGCAGGACTCGATCGCGCGGAAGTGCGTCAGCAATTCACGGCGCTGGGCGTTGATCCCGGGCTGGTGGATACGCGACTCGCCGCCCTCACGGATGTCGAGATCGCGCAGCTCGCGGATCGAATGGATGAGCTGCCGGCGGGTGGCGATCTGCTCGCCGTAATCGGCGTCGTCTTCATCGTGTTGCTGATCCTGGAACTGGTCGGCGTCATCGACATCTTCAAGAAGACTTGACGGCGAGAGCAGCTGCCGCTGTCTTCGGCGCGCTGCTGACCGCAGGCTGCGCGCACCGCGCGGAGCTGATTGCTCCCGTGCTGTCCGCGACCACGCAGCCGGTTGTCGAGCTCGTGGATACGCCGTTCTTCCCGCAGCGGGATTTTCAATGTGGCCCGGCGGCGCTCGCCACGGTGCTGGTGGCATCCGGCGTCAACGTGACTGCGGATGAGCTGGTGGGTCGCGTGTACCTACCCGGCCGCAAGGGGAGCCTGCAGGCCGAGCTGCAGGCGGCCAGCCGGAGCTTCGATCGATTGCCGTATCCACTGCCGCCGAACCTGCCGGCTCTGCTGAGTGAAATCGCGGCTCAGCATCCCGTGCTGGTGTTGCAGAATCTCGGATTCGAACGCATGCCGATCTGGCATTACGCGGTCGCGGTGGGATTCGACGCCGGTTCGGATCGGCTGATCTTGCGATCGGGTACCGAGAAACGCGCGCAAATGTCGGCGCGGAAATTCATGGCTTCGTGGGAACGCGCCGGGCATTGGGCGATCGTCGTCCTCGAGCCGCAATCCTTACCGGCCAGCGCCGAGCGCAGCCGCTATCTCGAGGCTGCAGCGGGGCTCGAGGCCGCGCACCGATACGATGCGGCGGCCCGTGCGTATGGCGCGGCGCTGCAGCGCTGGCCCGACGACACGACAGCGCTGCTGGGGATCGGCAACGTCAACTACGCGCGGGGCGATCTCGGCAATGCCGAATCGGTCTATCGCACGCTGCTGGGCATCGATCCGGGGCACGTGATCGCGCGGAATAACCTGGCACAGACGTTGCTCGATCAGGGAAACCCGCAAGCAGCGCTCGCTGAGATCACTGCAGCGCGGGCAGCACTTAGCGATGCGCGTCTGGCTCCACTCCTCGCTCATACGGAGGATGCGATCCGGCAGGCATTGCGGAGCCAGGAACGGCCGCCTCCCTAAGCTTGGTATCATTTTGCACATGGTGCGTGCGACTCAACGCGAGATTCAGGCGGCGGTCGAGGCCTTGAGGGCCGGCGACCTGGTCGCGTTTCCGACCGAGACCGTCTACGGGCTCGGTGCGAATGCCTCGAATCCGGTCGCGGTTCGCAAGATCTTTGCGGTCAAGGGGCGGCCTGCCGGCCATCCACTGATCGTGCACCTCGACAGCATCCGCTACCTGCATCGCTGGGCCCGCGATGTGCCGGCGGTGGCGGAGAAGCTCGCCGCTCGTTTCTGGCCTGGCCCGATGACGCTGGTGTTGCACAAGGCACCCAATGTCCTCGACGTCGTCACGGGTGGACAGCAGACGGTTGCCATCCGCGTTCCCTCGCACCCGATGGCGCAGCAGCTGCTCACGGCATTTGGCGGCGGCATCGCTGCGCCGTCTGCCAATCGTTACGGGCACGTGAGCCCGACGCGTGCCGAGCACGTGCGCGACGAGCTGGGCGATGCAGTGAAGATCGTGCTGGACGGGGGCGAATGCCAGATCGGCGTCGAGTCTACGATCCTCGCCTGCGCCGACGGACACGTGCGGCTGCTCCGCCCGGGTTCGATCACGTTGAGTCAGATCCGCGCCGTAGCCGGCGACGTGATGATCGGTCCGGATGCAGGTGCGCCTCGCGTTCCAGGCAGCAGCACTTCGCATTATGCCCCGGTGACGCCCCTGGAGATCGTCCAGGGTGACGCGCTCGAGGCGCTCGCGGGTGGATTCAACGATCGCGGTGAGCGGGTCGCGGTGCTGGCGCTGCGCTTGCCGCTCAAGACGCTCAAGCTCGCCACGTGGATCAACGCCGGCCGCCGGCCGCAGCAGTACGCGCACGATCTCTATGCGCACCTGCGCACGCTGGACAAGGCGGGATGCGTGAAGATCCTGGTGCAGGAGCTGCCCGACGATGAACGTTGGGATGCGGTCCGCGATCGGCTGCAGAAAGCAATCACCAGGACCGTGCTCGAAGCGCCGTTCGATCTGGCGTCGAGCGCAGGCGTCCTGCCGTAGGTCCCGATTCTTATGCGGAATCGGCCGGAACGGTGCGCTCGGCCGCCCACGCCCGCAACGCCGCGATCCGCTCGGCCATCACCAGTGACAGGGGTCGCGTTGCCTCGAGCTCCCGCAGGACATGCGTGGCGCCGGGCGTTTCCTTGGTGGCGTGTGCGCTGTAGAGCGCGGAGACCACTGCCTGTTCGATCTCGGCGCCGGAAAACCCGTCGCTTGCGACGATCAACTGCTTGAGCTCCATCGGGGTCAGCTTCAGCCCGCGTCGCCGTGCGTGGATCTCGAGAATCTGGCCGCGCACCCCGGCGCGCGGCAGATCGACGAAAAAGATCTCGTCGAAACGCCCCTTGCGGATCAACTCGGGCGGCAACGCCGCGATGTCGTTCGCGGTCGCCACGACGAACGTGGCGGTCCTCTTCTCCGCCAGCCAGGTGAGAAACGTGCCGAGGGCGCGACGCGAAGTGCCGCTGTCACCGTCGCCGGTGGCAACCCCCTTCTCGATCTCGTCGATCCACAGTACGCACGGCGCCATCAGCTCGGCGGTTTTGAGCGTATCGCGCAGATTACGCTCCGATTCGCCGTGCCACTTGTTGTAGACCGCCGCGAAGTCCAGCCGCAAGAGCGGCACCTGGAAAATGCCGGCGGCAGCGCGCGCCGCAAGACTCTTCCCGCAACCCTGTACGCCGAGCAACAGGAGTCCCTTCGGCGGCTCGAGCCCCGTCGCCGTGCCGTCGAAGGCCGGCTTGCGCCGCTTGAGCCACGACTTGAGGCGGTCGAGTCCGCCGACATCGGCGAACCTGGCCGTGTCGTGCTCGTAGCTCAGGACGCCGCTGCGATTCAGCAACTCGTACTTCGCCTGCATGATCGCCGGCAGGTCTGTGTGTGACAGCGCGCCATCATCGAAGATCGCCTTGCGGGCCAGACGTCGCGTATCGGCGGTCGTGAGACCACCGAGGTTCTCGACCAGGAGATCGAGCGCACGCTGGTCTGCCTGAACGCGTTCGCCGGGATTGGCCTTGAGCCATTCCTGCGCGACGTTCTGGATCAGGGCCCGCCGTTCCTCGCGCTCCGGAACGCTCACGTCGAAGCGCGCGCTGAAGTGCTCGAGCTCGCGCGGCAGATTCACGGCATCGCTCAGCAGCACCACGGTTCGCGGCACCTGTTCATACGCCAGGCAGATATCCTTCAGCAGCCGCACGTGCACGGGTTCGCCGAGGAACGGGTGAAAATCCACCAGGATGTAGACGCCGGCCGTGTTGGTCGCACGAATGTGACGCAGCACTTCCAGCGGCTCGGCATTGTGGCGCTGGGCGCCACCCAGCTCGACGTCGATGCGCTTGAGCCCGTCCGTCACCGTCCACTGGAACATCGGCAGGTGCGCGCTGCGCGCGACGCGCACGGAAAGTTCCGCCAGGAGCCTCAGCACTCGTGTCTCATCGCGGCTCTCGATGACGAGCAGCGGTATGCGTGATCGCAGGAGGATCGCCAGTTCCTGGCCCGCATCCGGGGACTCGTTCGGGGCATGCATCGCGGTGACTCTAGCGGTCATCCGCGAGGCTCACCAGTTCGAGCGGCAACGCGGTCGTGTCCTTGATGGCCGACATCACGATGTTTGACTCGATCGCCTGTACGCCGGGCAATTGCGCTAGCCGCTCGCGCATGAAGCGCTCGTAGGCGCGGATGTCGGTCGTGATCACCACCAGCACGAAATCGATCGCACCCATCACCGTAAAACACTGCGTGACCTCCGGCAGCTCGCGAACCCGCTCCTCGAAATCGACCAGGGACTGGCGGCCGTGAGTCGTCAGGCGGACCTGGACGATGACGGTGACGCCGAGGCCCAGCTTCTCGCGATCGAGGATCGCGACCCGCTTGCGGATCACACCTTGCTCTTCCAGGAGGGCCACCCGCCGCCAGCAAGGCGAGACCGACAGACCGACGGCTTCAGCGAGGTCCGCGTTGGAGCGCGCGGCATCGATCTGCAGCAGGCTGAGGATGCGAAGGTCGGTCCGATCCATCGATGCAACGCAAAATAGCTTTAGGAGGAACGTACTACGAATGATGCCATTGCAGGAATGGTTTTCCAAGCTGGCTGGGTTTGATGACGTAGATTGGAATGAAAATGCCGATCGGATGGAATAGCGTGTCAACACCGTTGTCTGTGGCCACAGGAGGCGAAGATGGTTTTCCGGGCCGATGCGTTTCGGGATCACGAGAGTGTGTCGTTCTTCCGCGATCAGGAGAGCGGGCTGAAGGCCATCGTTGCCTTGCACAGCACCGCGCTCGGTCCCGCCGCGGGCGGCTGTCGCATGTGGCCGTACGCCAGTGAAGAAGCCGCGCTCGAGGACGTGCTCAGGCTTTCGCGCAGCATGAGTTTCAAGAATGCCATGGCCGGGTTGCCGTTCGGCGGTGGCAAGTCCGTGATCTTCGGCGATTCTCGACACGACAAGAGCGAGTCGTTGCTGCGCGCGTTCGGACGCTGCATCGAGAGTTTTGGCGGTCGCTATGTCACCGCCGAGGACGTCGGCATCAGCGAGGCCGACATCGAGATCCTGGCCCAGGAAACCCGTTACGTGTCAGGCCGCAGGCAGCGCGGTGCTTCCGCCGGGGGCAACCCGGCACCAAAGACCGCATTCGGCGTGTTCCTCGGCATGCGCGCAGCCGTCGAGCTCAAGATGGGTCGCAGCTCGTTCGCAGGCCTGAAGGTCGCCGTCCAGGGCGTGGGGCAGGTCGGATATCAGCTGTGCAAGCTTCTCTACAGGGCCGGGGCTGCGCTCGTGGTTGCGGATGTGAACGTGGCAAACGCCGAACGCGCTGCCGGCGAATTCAGCGCGCGAATCGTCGCTCCCGAAGAGGTCCTGTTCGAGTCGGTAGACGTGATCGCGCCGTGTGCCCTGGGTGCGGTTCTCAACCGCGACAACGTGGCGCGGCTTCGGGCCTCGTTGATCGTCGGCGCAGCCAATAATCAGCTCGCCACCGACGATGTCGGCGCGGAACTGATGCGCCAAGGAATCCTCTATGCGCCCGATTACGTCGTGAATGCGGGTGGGATCATGAGTGCCGCGCTGGAATACCAGGGCGGGCACGCCGAAAAGGACGTCTGGTCACGCGTTAACGGCATTTACGAGACGACACGGCTGGTGCTGATCCAGGCGATGCGGGAAGAGCGCGCTGCCAACGAAGTCGCAGACGAAATCGCCCTGTCACGCATCGCCGCCGCGCGCCACCGCAACACCACCGAGCTCCGCCGCGCGTCCTGATTGGCCTCACCCCAACCCTCTCCCACACGTGGGAGAGGGAGTGGAGCCCTCACGCCGACCCCCTTTCGCTTGCGGGAGAGGGTTGGGGTGAGGGCTGATCTTTGGCATTGTGCCGACCATGAAGGTCATCGTGGTCGGCAGCGGGCTCCTCGGCATCTGCAGTGCGTACTGGCTGCGCGAGCTCGGCGCGCAGGTGACTGTCGTGGACCGCGCCGCTGGCCCCGGTCGCGAAACGAGTTTTGCCAATGGTGCGCTGGTCACCCCGAGCATGTCCGACCCGTGGAATGCGCCGGGCGTTTTCTGGCGCCTGCTGGGCTGGCTCGGTCGCGAGGATTCGCCGATGCTGGTCAGGCCACGGGCGCTCCCTGCGCTCGCGGGCTGGGGATGGCGATTCCTGCGCGAATCGAGCGAACGGCGATTTCACGCCAACACCCTTGCCAACCTGAGCCTCGCGACCTATTCGCTCGCAACCCTGCGTGAACTGCGCTCGCGTGCCGCGATCGATTATGACCAGGGCACGCTCGGCACGCTCAAGCTGACGCGTAATCCCCGAGCATTCGATGCCGCACGCGCGATGGCGGCCTGGATGGGCAGTCACGGCGTGTCGTGGCGGGAGCTCGATCGCAGCGAGACGATCGCCCTCGAGCCCTCGCTGAAACCCATCGGCGATGAGCTGACGGGCTCGATTCACTTTCCCGATGACGAGCACGGAGATGCGCTGCGCTTCTGCGAAGCGCAGGCGGCACTGGCGGAGGCCCGTGGCGTGGAGTTTCGTTACTCCACGAGCGTCGATGCGCTGGAGTACGACGGTCGCCGAGTCCGCGGCGTGCGGGCGTCATCGGAGTCTTTCGCTGCAGATGCGGTTGTCGTGGCTGCGGGAAGCTTCAGCCCGCGATTGCTACGAGGTCTCGGACTCCGGCTGCCGGTCGCACCCGTAAAGGGCTACTCCATCACCGTCCCGATGCCAGCGCGCGTGGCGGCCCCTGCGATTCCGATCCTCGACGACGAATTGCATGCGGTGGCCGCGCCGCTGGGCGGCAAGCTGCGGATCGCCGGAACGGCGGAATTCGCTGGACATGACCTTTCCGTTCCGAGCTCGCGCATCGAGAACCTGATGCGGCTGCTGAGCCGAACCTTTCCGCTGATCGCCCGCGCGGTCGATCGTGACCGCATCGTGCCCTGGAGTGGTCTGCGCCCGATGTCGGCCGACGGCGTGCCGATCGTGAGCCGCACGCCGATCGAGAATCTGTTCCTCAACACCGGTCATGGGCACCTTGGCTGGACCATGGCCGCGGGTTCCGGCCGCGCCCTCGCCGACCTGATGATGGGCCGCACTCCCGCGATCGACCTCAAGCCCTACGCGCTCGATCGCTTCGGGTAGAGGCACTCGGAGCCGGATGCCGGTCTTCTCGTGCTGCAGACACGGTCGGGGTTCGATACGCCGAGCGGGGCTGCAGCATCTTCTCCGAGGCCTGCGGCTCCGAGTGCTCCAACTCTTGCGCAGCGACGCGATTGGCCTAGAATCCGCGGCATGAAATGGGGGTCAGGCTCGCGAGGTCTGGCCCTTTTGGTTTTGGAGGAGACTTGAGATCGCGATGGCGACGGTACTGAAAGCTCGCAGCCCGGCACGGGCAGCGAACAGGCTGATCGACCCGTTCGAGCCGGCCGAGATCAAGCGGCTGGTGGCGCAATTTGGCTCACCGCTCCTGATCATCGATTGCGAGCGCATACGCCAGCAGTACCTCCGGCTACAGGCCGCGCTACCGGGCATTGACCTGCACTACGCGCTCAAGCCACTCCCGCATCCCGCTGTCGTCGCCGCGCTGGCGCAGCTTGGAGCCGGGTTTGATCTGGCGTCGAGCGGCGAAGTGGGCGTGGTGCGCGAGCTCGGCATCGCGCCCGCGCGCTGCGTGCACACGCATCCGATCAAGCGTGACAGCGACATTCGCGATGCGCTCGAATTCGGTGTCGATACCTTCGTCGCGGACAATCCCGACGAAATCGCCAAGTTCACGCGATACCGCGGTCAGGCACGGCTCCTGCTCAGGATCTCGTTTCGCAGCCCTGACGCCGTGTGTGACTTGTCGCGCAAGTTCGGGTGCGAACCGGGCGATGCGGGAGTCTTGCTCAAGGAGTCGCGTCGCCTCGGCGTGCGCGTGCGCGGGTTTTCGTTTCACGTCGGCTCGCAGGCAACCGATCCAGCGAAGCATGTCGAGGCCACCGCGGCCTGCGTGGCCCTCATCGAGCAGGCACGCCGCGACCAGATCGCGGACATCGACATGCTCGATATCGGTGGCGGATTCCCGGTCGACTACACGAAGCCGGTGGAGCCGATCGAAGAGTTCTGCGCGCCGATTCGCGCGGCACTCCACTCGGTTCCAAGAGACGTGCGCATCATCGCCGAGCCGGGCCGCTTCATCGCTGCCCCGGCAGCGATCGGCGTCGCCACCGTGATCGGTCGCGCACGACGTGACGACACGTGGTGGTACTACCTGGATGACGGGCTGTACGGGTCGTACAGCGGCCAGCTCTTCGATCACGCGCGCTATCCGCTCGAATCATTGCGACGGGGGGAGCCGCGTTTTGCTTCGGTCGTGGCCGGACCGACCTGCGACAGCATCGACGTGATCAACGAGAACATCGCGTTGCCGGAGCTCAGGAACGGCGACCTGGTGATTGGCCGCGCGATGGGCGCCTATACCTGGGCGAGCGCCTCGGACTTCAATTTCTTTCCGAAGGCCCACGTGGTGAGCGTGAACCTGAACGCCGGGGATACCGGGACTGTGATGACGGTCCGGAAATAGGCTTGGCCTGCGGGTTTCGCGCCCTTATTATCGTTGTCCGATCGAACCGGCCGCCACACCGAACCGGACCTGTTTTATGGCCAGAATTCACACGCTGCACCCTGACGTTGAGCTCCTCGAACGGCCAGTGAACCTGGTGCGCCGGCGCCTGCTCAAGAGTGCCCTGATCGCGGCACCCGCGATCATTGCGGCCCGGTATTCCGAGCTGGCCGAGGCTGCCGCGCCATCGCGGTGGATCGGCCTCTACAACACGCACACCAGCGAGTCGCTCGAGGCTGTATTCGCTGCGGCGGGCGAGTACCAGCGCAACGTGCTCCTGCAGCTCAACCGGATCCTGCGAGACCATCGTACGGGCGATGTGGGCGTGATGGATCCGAAGCTGTTCGATCAGCTGTACGAAGTTGCGCGGGCGGCGGGTGCGGATCCCGAGTTCGAGGTGATCTCCGGCTTCCGCTCGGCGGCTTCGAACGAGATGTTGCGTGCGCAGAACGGCGGCGTGGCGCGCAGGAGCCTGCATCTGGACGGCAAGGCGATCGACGTGCGGCTTAAGGGCGTGAAATGCGAACGGCTGAGCGAAGTGGCGCTCGACCTTGCTCGCGGCGGCGTGGGCCTATACCGCAAGTCCGATTTCGTGCATCTCGACACCGGGCGCGTCCGCCGCTGGCTCGGCTGAAGTCTGCTCCGGTCAACTCGCCCGACGCGGCAGGCGACTCGCGTCCATCACCCGCGCCAGCCGCGCGTCGTGGCCGTAGATATCCTCGAAGAAGAGGGTCGCCCCGTCCGGGCCGACGATCGCGGTGGTATAGAACAGAATGACCGGCAGGGGACGGGG
>DATBVX010000052.1:0-5840 GCA_036515135.1 Steroidobacteraceae bacterium | reverse complement strand
CTGGAGCCACTGAGGTAGTTAAAGACGCCCGGCGGTAGCCCCGCATCGCGAATGCAGTCCGCCAGAAGCCGACCAGCCCAAGGCGTGACCGTCGCGCCCTTTAACACTACCGTGTTGCCGGTGACGAGCGCGGCGGCGACTGGGCCACCCGCCAGCGCCAGAGGAAAGTTGAATGGCGTGATGACCACCCACACGCCGTACGGCTTCATCACGCTGCGGTTGCGCGACACGTGAGTCGTCAGCGGATCATTGGGCAGCACCTGATCGAAGCCGTTGCGTCGCTCGAAGTCATCGCAGTACACGTAGAAGAAATCCGCGGTTTCCTGCGTCTCGCCGAGCGCTTCCATGCGGTTCTTGCCGACTTCGAGGGTCAGCGCCGCCGCGATGTCGTACACGCGCTCCTCGATCAGCTGTCCAACCCGGCGCAGCAGCTGCAGGCGCTCTGACATCTGGACTCGCTTCCAGCTCTCGAACGCGCCTTGCGCGGCCTTGATCGCGTCATCGACATCGGCGGCACTCGCCGCCGCGAACTCGCCAAGCACCTGCTCCTGGTCAGCGGGATTGCGCTTGGGCCTGATTTGCCTGGCGGGGCGATCATTGCCATCGATGTGGAGCGGATGAGTTGCACCCATCCTGGATCTCACGCGCTCCATCGCTGCATCGAATTGCGTGTGCAACTCCGGCGGTGGATTGAACATCGTCGAATAGGTGAGCTTGAAGATCATCTCTTGCTCTTCTCCCTCTCCCGCTTCACGGGAGAGGGTTGGCCTGAAGGCTGGGGTGAAGCTCCACTCCCTCTCCCGCTTGCGGGAGAGGGCTGGGGTGAGGGCCCCTGCATTGGCTGCGTAAACCCCGCTTCCAGCTCCCCGATCAGCCGATCGAGCAGATGCAGCGCGTCGGCCAACTCGTTCTCTTCGATCACCAGCGGTGGGGCGACCAGGATCAGATTCCCGCGCGCTGCGAACGATACGCCCGCCTCCAGACCCTTCTTCAGCAACTGCTTGAGCTCCGGGTGCATTTCTGACCAGGGTGACAGCGGCTCGCGGCTCTTGCGGTCCCGGACCAGCTCGATTACGGCAAACAGGCCATGACCACCGCGGACGTCGCCAATGAAGGCCCGCCGCGACTGAATCTCCTTTAGGCGATCGAACAACTCCGCGCCGAGCCGTCGCGAGCGTGCAATCAGGTTCTCTCGTTCGTAGCTCTCGATTGCCGCTACACCCGCCGCGCACGACAACGGATGGCCACAATACGTGAGGCCGGTGTACAGCATCTGGGGCTCGAGTATCCGCGCCACGCGTGCGGATACGACGACTGCGCCGAGCGGAAGATGCGCACCCGTCAGACCCTTGGCCAGGGTCATCAGATCCGGTCGCGCGTCTTCGCCATAATGTTGCCAGGCGAACCATTCACCGCAGCGGCCAAAGCCACTCATCACCTCATCCGCGACGAGGTACACACCGTGCTCCTGCGTGGCGTCCCGGAGCGCGGGCCAGAAACTTTCGGGCGCGACGATGCCGTTGGTCCCGGCGTTCGGTTCCATCACCACCGCGGCGACGTTGCCGGCACCCAGTTCATCGATCAGCGCGCCGATGTAGCCAGCAGCGGCCACTCCGCATGCCTCCGGACTGTCCGCCCCAAACGGGCAGCGATATGCATACGGCGGCGGCGCATGCACGACCCCATACGCGGCCGCGTCCACTTGTTCCTGCGTCCTCGAGTCGCCGGACAACGCCATCGCCGCATAGCTCGCGCCGTGGTACGAACGGTCGCGCGCGATGACCCAACCCTGCGACTTGCCGCTCGCCTGGCGCGCGAACTTCACCGCGTGTTCGTTGGCATCCGCGCCACCCAGCGTAAAAAACACGCGCCCGGCCTCAAACCCGGACTTTTCGAGCAACAGATCGGCCAGCTTCGCCCGCGGCTCTGCGCCCCATGCGTTTGTGACAAAGCAAAGCTTTTCGGCCTGATCGCGGATGGCGGCAACGACGTGCGGATGCTGATGCCCGAGGTTGCTGCACTCGCTCAGGCTGCTGAGATCCAGGATCGTCCGGCCATCCTCGGTGAATAGCCGTGCGCCCTCGCCCCCGACGATCGTCGGCGCATCCCAGTCGATCTGCCTGCACCAGCTGTGCAGGACGGTCTGCTTCTCGGGGCGCATGCGCATAGTATTCGCACACCGCCCGAAACAAGAAAGCCCCGCGAGGGCGGGGCTTTCAGGTGTCTTGCCCTGCTGTTCAATCAGGGCGTGTACCAGATCGGCGACGTGTAAGCGCGCTCCTGGGTAGTCATAGGAACGCTCGCGGGCATCTTGACGTTAAATCGCTTCGCCTCGTAGGCCGTCCAGCGTGGCGATGGGATTTCGATGACGCGGACGTAGTAGAACGCGCGTTCTTTCGGGTTGAACGCGGGGTCTTTCCAGTACGCGCCGAGCACCGCATCACCGATGGTGTTGGCGAATCCGGCGTTGGCCACATCCACCGTGTTACCGACAGGCGATCGGCAGCGCCCGTCTGCGTCGATCTTGCGGCCGTCGGAGACTGCGGCGTCATAGACCTTTTCTCGTTGCTTGCCCGCGGAATCGAGCCACCCCTTGATGACCTGGATCCGGTCGAGATTGGCGCCGTCGGGATCGCGCATGGCGCGAATCACGAACGTCGGCGCCTTACCCGGGGGAGCAGCCTTCAAGTCGCCGCCCATCGGTACGCCACGGTCATAACCCTGTTCAGCAAAATCGGGGCGAGTGACCTCGTCAGCCGCAAAGTCCCAGCCCGCAAAGACGCGGACGACCATACGCGTGCCGGTCGTACCGTAAGTTTCCTTGCGTTGCATGGCGTCGAACAGCGCCTCACGGGTATTGCTTCGAGCCCAAACGGCCGCGAGACCCGAGGCCGCCTGCTCCCAACCGTAGATCGAGAGCTTGGGATCGATTGGGGACTGAATGACCGTGTGCTCCCAGCGATGCGGCCCGGGCTCAACGCCAGAGTGTTTGCCGAAGAAGTTGTCCTCGGTCGTGGTGGAAAGCCCCGTGTGACTATCGGTGCTGCCGACCAGGCCGAACTTGAACGGGTTGACGCCGAGCTGGTTCTCCAGCTGAAGACCCGACTTGAGACTCGAACGGGCATATTCATACTGCAACATTTCGTTCTTCTTCGGCGTCTGTCCCGTCAGATCGCCCTTGTCCCAAATCTCGTAATTGGCGAACTCATCATCCGGCGATAGAAAGGGATGCGCTTCGCCATCGCCTTTGATCTGGGTGACCTCGTAAAGGGGTTCCCAGCGCATGCGGTTCTGTGCATAGGCGCGATCGAATTTCTTCCCGTCGAGGCGATCAACGGCGAACATCAGACCATTGCTCAGGTTTCCATTGTGAGGAATGGCCAGCATGCGGCCGCCCGTTTTCTTTTCGTAGGCATCCATGTACTTCCACAGCTCTTCAGGATCGGCGGTGTCGAAGAAAGACAAGGGGATCACCTGCGTCGCGCGAACCTTGTCGTCCCTGAAAATCACCACGCGGTGTAAATTGCGACCGCCCGGCATCGACGTCCACTCGAAACCAATGAAGGCCGTGAATGCACCGGGCTGGTTATAGCGATCCGCGATCTCGCAGTTGTCAGCCCACATCGAACGACCGAAGGCTTCGTTCTTCATCTTCTCGTCGCGGGCGTTAATGCTGCGCACGCATTCCATTGCGGCTTGAAACGCGGTCTCCGCGCCCTTCTTGAGCATGTCATGCCAGCGGCGGCCTGTTTCATTAGCCAGAAGGACCGGGTCTGACTTTCGAAGCCCCGGCGTCAGCCCCAGATACTCGGCGTGATCGGATACGACGAGGAAGTCATAAGGCCGCTGCAGTTTCACGCGCAGGCCACCGGTGGAAGTGACCACCTCGCCGCGTGCGAAGCGGAACGCTTCCTCGGGTCCCACCTTGTCGTTGAGGAAGCCAGCGTCGGCGGAATTCGACGTGTGCAAATGCGTGTCGCCCCAGAACACCCGGTTCGGAAAGTTCTGGTTTACGTAGGGCGAGAATTCGCCGGTCTGAGGCTTGATGGCGTCCTTGTCAGTCTCGGACGCATGCTCCTGGGCGACCGCTGGCGCTGATAGGCCGATGCCGAGCACCAACGCGAGTGCGCTGATCAGCCGCAAGGAGTCCGAAAAGAGTCGGACTCGGATTGCATCCATGGAACGATCTCCCTCTGCTTGGTAATTCTTCTCAACAGCAGTATACGCCGCGAGTGCATTCGACTTCGACGGCCCGGACGTGCCCGCGACCCCGCAGGAGTGACCCTCTCCCCGGGGAAACCGGCGAGAGGGTCCGTTCGTACGCTACTTCTTGAGCGTGATCTTGCGAACCTGATATTCGCCCGTGATCTCGCGCATGGCCGGATAGTTCTTCTGTGAGTATTGAGTCGTTTCATCCGACTTTTCTTTGCCGAATTCCTTCATGAACGCCTCGTAGCGGGCCTTGTTCGGTGCCAAGTCGGCGGTGCTCGCAAATTCGACTACCAGCAGCAGATTGAAATCGCCACTCTGCGGCAGGTCGCTGCGATAGATCGCGTAGTCCTTGATCTGTCCGAGCTTCTTCGCGATCTCGTTGGTCGAGACCCAAGTTTTCGCCAGACCTTCGAGATAGGCATCATCCATGTTGGGCGCGACGCGGATGGTCGTGACCGACCAAACCGTTTCGCTCGTCTCGTAGTCTTTCCAGGGTTCGAGATCAGCCAGGGCAACGGTCGAACCCAGCAGCAGGCCCAACGCAAGGAATTTCGCATGGAATCGCATCGTGAATCTCCTTCGAGTTGTTGTGAAATCGTGACCCCGATTTCTCATCGGCAGGTACGATGGCCGCGCATCTTGCGCCATTGTCACGATCTGCGCCATGCCCGTTTGAATTCAGCGCCAGTGGATCCAGTAGTGCGCTCCTTCCGCTTCGAGGAATCGTTCGGCGTCCGCGCCCTGCAGAATCGCGAGGGTCGTGAGCATGCCCGCCTGGGTGCAGGTCGGTGCCGCCACCGTCACTGAGCGCGGTGCATTTTCAATCGGCCAGCCGGTTCGCGGGTCGAGGATATGCGTATATCGCCTGCCGTCCTTGAGCACGAATCGATACGTATCGCCGCTGGTTGCAAGTGCGCCATGGCGTAGATCGATGAGTCGTGAGGCGACGCGTGGCGATGCTTGCGTGTCTTCGATCCCAACCCGCCATGGCCGACCGTCACGCCTTGGGCGCGTGATCGAGAGGTCGCCGCCGAAGTTGATCAGGGCACTCGCGCCCGAAGCACCGCTCGTGATTTGCACGGCTTGATCGACCGCGTACTCCTTGCCGATGCCGCCAAAGTCGATCTGCATGCCTGGCAACAGCGTAAGCGCGGGTCGCTGCCAGCTCGCCTTGTCCCAGCCGACGAACGGCAGGATCGCATCGATCACCGCCTGAGACGGCACGCGCAGCCCACCGTCAAACGTCCATGCGCGGCGCAGGACACCGGAGGTGATATCGAATCGGCCATTGGACAGACGATGCAGTGTGGCGGCAAAGTCGAGCAGGTTGGCGGTTTCCTCATCGACCGTAATCGGCGCGCCACCGGACACGTTGATCGCGTCGACGATGTTATCCGTGCGATAGCGGCTGAACTTATCGTCGATCCGCCAGGCACAGGCTGCGACTCGCTCGGTAACGTCCCGTGCCTCTGCCTCACTCGCAGTCTCGATCAGCACTTCGCAGGGGCTCGCCATCGCGCGAAAGCGCCCGACCCAATACCCGTCCTCCGACGCCAGGTCGATCCCGCGCGACGGTGCGACCATGGAGCGTGCCCGAGGGCTCAGAGTTTGAAGCGGTAGCTGA
This sequence comes from Steroidobacteraceae bacterium, assembly GCA_036515135.1. Lineage (GTDB taxonomy): Bacteria > Pseudomonadota > Gammaproteobacteria > Steroidobacterales > Steroidobacteraceae > DATBVX01. Next base: position 4 of record DATBVX010000052.1, on the reverse strand, counting down.
ATTG
>DATBVX010000051.1:0-6213 GCA_036515135.1 Steroidobacteraceae bacterium | reverse complement strand
CCCGACGTCCACGGCGTAGGAGACCTTGCGCGACTCCGACTGGGCCCAGACCCGGTCGCGCGGGCCCAGCCGGAGGGCCACGGGGGCCAGGAGGAGGGTGAGGGGCAGGGTCAGGAACCGGCGACGGGTGATCGGCTGCCTGGACATGGGTGGTTGGTTCACCTATTCTAGCAGTCTCCGAGCGGAGAACTTGGTCGTTTGCCCGTTTTCCTGCTAACGTAAGCGCGGGGTTTTGGGGGCGAAAACGTCGGTCATGGCCATCGGGGGGAAACCCGTCTGATGAAGCGCCAGCCCGTCATCACGGGACTTGGCATCGTCTCGCCCATTGGTGTTGGTGTTGAGAAGTTCTGGGCCGCCGCAAAGGCGGGGAAGTCGGGGATCCGCACCCCCACCCTCTTCGATGGGTCAAAGCTGCCGCAAGAGTGCCGGATGGTCGGTGAAGTACGCGATTTCAATCCGAGAGATTGGGTGTCCAGCCAGACTGTAAAGATCGCTGGCCGCTTTAGCCAGTTCGCCGTCGCCGCAGCAAAGATGGCCCTCAAGGACAGTTCTCTTGAATCTTCCGAGATCGAACCCGAAAGATTCATGGTGTCCATGGGCACGTCGATGAGTGGTCTAGTGGACATCGAGCACTCGAATTTCCTTTCCTTCCTTCGCGGAGAAGAAATGCGCCCATGGACAGTCCTGGAGTATCCAGGCCACGCAGCCACTAGCCACGTCGCGATCAGTGTTGGGGCCCGAGGACAGACCGCGAGCATCGCGACAGCCTGTGCTGCCGGAATAGACGCCGTTGGGTGGGCGGCAGAAAAGGTAAGTCGGAACAAAGCCAGCGTCGTGCTGGCAGGGGCTACGGAAACGCCACTGGCAGCTGCCTCGATTGAGGCCTTTCGTGCCCTCGGCGCGCTGTCCAGTTGGTCGGGACCGCCTGCAGAAGCAAGCCGCCCCTTCGACAAGCTGAGAAGTGGACTGGTACTCGCTGAGGGCTCGGCGACTGTCGTAGTCGAAGATGAAGCAACCGCACGAGCCAGGAGGGCACCAATCTACGCTCGGATCCTCGGCAGTGGAAGTGTTACGGAAGGCGTACACATGCGGAACGTTGATGCCACCGGCGAGCCGGCCGCCCGCGCAATGGAGTTGGCACTCAAGGACGCTGATCTGGCTCCCGAGGATATCGACTATGTGTGTGCTCATGGAAACTCTTTGATTGACTACGATGCCTCTGAGACTGCTGGAATAAAGCTAGCATTCGGCAAACGAGCGTGGTGTCTGCCGATTTCATCGATCAAGTCCATGTGTGGACAGGCCTTAGCTGCCAGCGGGGCGATGCAGATTGTTGCGTCCTGCCTCGCAATTCGAGACAACACCGTACCCCCAACGATCAACTATGAGTTCAGGGATCCGGCATGTGACCTCGATTACGTCCCAAACGTCGCACGCGCAGTGCGAGTACGAACCGTTCTCATCCACGCCCAGAGCATCGGCGGATCACACGTCGCGATGATTCTGGGCGCGCCGTGCTGAAAGAGTGCGCGCTCTTTCTCTACTGACCCTAGCATCACTGTTGGTCGTACTCGCTGTTTACGTTTGGCGGGCCCGAGCGGACAGTTCCGTTAATCGATGGTTCGCTGTCCTCACGTCCGCTATCGCTGGCTGGGTCCTCGGGATCGGAGGGGTTGAGACCGGAACTAGTACAGAGTTCTGGGGCCGAGTTACCTTTGCAAGCGCCTCAATGATGCCCGCAACATTCCTCGCATTCTCGCGAGTCTTTCCTTCGACAAGCACCTGGCCGACGCCGAGATTTCTCTGGATAATGCTCTCTGCTGGTGCTGCTCTCGCTACGCTGTCACTGACGACGAGGCTAATTGCTTACGACATCTCGCTAACCCCGTCTGGAATTCAGCGCACGTCTGGCCTCCTGTTTCCGGTCTTTACTATCTACTTTTTAGGCTGTCTTATCACGGCTCTTGGCGCATTCATTGGCAAGTGGCGCCGCGAACGGGGACTGCCTCGCGCACAGCTCCAGCATCTTGGGATCGGGCTCGTCATTCTAAGCGCAGGCGGCATCACTACGAATCTGATGATTCCCATCCTTACAGGGCGGTCACAGTACAGCTGGATGGGCCCCTATTTCACGCTTCCTCTGGTCGCGCTCGTCGGCCACGCCATCATTCGTCATCGGTTGATGGATCTCCGCTTGTTTATCAACCGCGGGTTGGCGTACACGCTTGCGATCGCCATCACTTCTGCTCTCATCCTTACGCTTACACATCTGCTCGTGCCTGGCCTGAAGACGGAATCGTTTCTCGTGAGCTCTGAAGTTCTAATTGTTGCGATTGTTGTGCTTGCCATGCTGTCCAGCCCCTCGCAACGATTCTTCAGCCGCGTAATCGACCCATATCTCTATCGTGGCCGCACCGATCATGCATCCGCATTACGAAATGCGACGCGCCAACTAAGCCGTCTAATGCAGCCGCGAGAGCTGTCGGCAGAACTTCGTCAGATTCTGACGAATGTCTTTGTGCCCGAAACATTCACCATGCTGGTTCGACCATTCGAGAGTCATGCCTTCGAAAAGGTCTCAGAGGATTCACCAGGCGCGATAGACCTGCTAACACTCGCCGCTCTAATAACAGAACAATCAAATCCGGCCGTCTTGCTTGTGAACCCAAGCGGAGAGGCCGGCGCCGCCAGGATGGCTCATGAGGCACTGAGCGCCGCAGGAACTGAGATCGTCGTTACCCTGGGGCGACGAGGTCAACTGTTAGGCGCAGTTCTCCTCGGACCTCGACGAAGCGGAGACGCGTACTTCAAGACCGACTTAGTCTTCATCGAATCGCTAGCCGAGCTGGCATCAATCGCCCTTGAGAACGCTCTTCTGTACCGCCAGCGCATTCAGATGCTCGAGTATTCTGACCGTCTCCTCGAGTCCCTGGAATCCGCGGTGGTAGCGGTAGATGTGACCGGCAAGATTACTAGCTTCAATCCAGCGGCTGGGCGGCTATTGAGCTTGAAGGAAGAGAATCGGGGAGCCCTGCTTGATGTGCTTCCCTCCGAAATTGGCTGGGCCCTAGCCATGGCCGTTCGCCTCTCGTGGCACCCGCGCGAAGTCGAAGTTGCGATGGACCACGAATCCCGTGGACTCCTCCATGTAATCCTTTCCACTGCTGTACTACACGATGACGAAGGTCGTGTCGCAGGCGCGCTTGTCATTGTCACGGATCTCTCCACAGTGAAGGCCCTTGAAAGAAACCAGAGACGTGTAGAGCACTTGGCAATCATGGCTCGGTTCTATGCCGGCATCGCGCACGAAATCAGAAACCCTCTTGCGGCGATATCGAACTTCATTTCAATGCTTCCTGATCGTTTTAATGACCCCGAATACCGCGATACGGCTGTGCGCCTGTTACCCATCGAAGTCTCGCGAATCGTTCGGTTAGCTGATCGCTTGCGCCTCATGGCACCGAGTGAAGGCGGTAAGCTGAGCGTGGTTTCTTTGCCGCCGCTTCTTAACGACATCGTTGTCATTCATTCTCCAGCTGCGCAGGAACAGCGAGTAAAGATTCAACTACAATGCCCTGACGAACTGCCGCCAATTCTCGGTGACCCAAGCCAACTCGTTCAGCTTTTCGTGAACCTCCTTAGAAATGCGATCGAAGCGATGCCAGACGGAGGCGCAGTCAGCATCGAAGCCGACCATTTGCCCGGCCGCACGACTGCGGACTCCGTGGTTGTCCGCGTTATCGACGAGGGGACAGGAATTAGTCCATCAGTACGCGCCAAGATCTTCGAGCCGTTCTTCACCACCAAGCCTGCTGGGACCGGGCTGGGACTATCGATCTGCCGCGAGATCGCTGACTTCCATCGGGCGCGACTAACACTTCTCCCTCGCTCCAGCTTTGGCGGAAGCATTGCAGAGGTTGAGTTCCCTTGTCTCTCTCCTGAAGTCGCGCCAGCATGACTCAGGCTTCCCTAATTTTCGTGGCCCTTGCGGCAATCGCGCTCGCGCTTTTTGTCTGGCGAGCACGTCCCGATAGCACGATTCATCGCTGGTTTGCTGCCTTCAGTCTCTCCGGAGCTGGATGGGTTCTAGGAGTTGCCGGGCTGTACGGTGGAGGTCATCTGGAGGCGTGGAGCCGCCTAACATTCGCCAGCGCGAGCCTCATACCAGCAACCTTCTTATCCTTCGCCTATGCATACCCCACAGTGAGCCGCTGGCCCTCGGCGAAGTGGGTTCGCGCGACGCTCTTTGTAGGCGGTGCATTTACGCTTCTATCACTCACGCCATCCCTCATCGTTCACAGCCCCGCAATGACGGAAGCAGGTCTGACGAGAAAGTCCGGCCCACTCCTTTCTGTGTTTGCCGTCTACTTCATCGCAGCATGGAGTACCGCGCTCGGAATCTGCGTTTCGAAGTGGCGACGGGCAAAGGGTCAAGAACGTGCCCGGCTCCAGCATCTAGGCGCCGCGATGCTCCTGTCGGGATCAGGTCCAATCATCGTGAATTTACTTAGTCCGATAATAACTGGACGGTCTGCGCACTCGTGGATCGGACCATATTTTGGACTCAGTTTTATCGCCCTCGTCGCACACGCGATCATCCGCCATCGCCTGATGGACTTGCGCCTGGTCATCCATCGCGGCCTGACGTTGGCTATCGCGATGCTGGTCTCACTCGTGCCCGTCGCAGCGCTCATTACGTTCGCGTGGCCCCGGCTCTCGCTCCATCTGGAAACGCACGAGCTCGTCATCTTGCTCGCCACGATCGCCGCAGTCAGCCTGCTCATCCCGCTGACGCGCGACGGGGTGGGGCGGCTCCTCGACCGCTACGTCTATCGCACTCACGCGAACTACCAGCGCACGGTGCGCGAGGCGAGCAAGGCGCTCACGCGCGTGCTCGACCTCAAGGCGCTGCTGCCGTTCCTGACGCACACGGTCGTCACGTCCACGCAGTCCGAGGGCGTCGCGATCTACCTGAAGGACCGCGACGGCTTCCGGCGGGCGGCGCGCGAGGCGCATCCGAAGAGCAGCGGGTTCGAGACGCCCGACCGGGCGCCCACCGCGGTCGTGCGCGCGCTCACCGAATCGAAGGACCTGCTCGTCACCGACGAGATCCCGCGCAAGCGGGCGACCGAGCACGGGCGGCGCCTCCACGAGGAGCTCACCCGGCTCAACTGGGCGCTCCTGCTCCCCCTCATCTCCGAGAGCACCCTGATCGGCGTGATCGCGGTGGGGCCCAAGCTCTCGGGCGATCCCTTCTACCCTCAGGATCTCGATCTCCTGATGACGCTCGCGAACCAGGCCGGCGTTGCCGTCAAGAACGCCCAGCTCTACGCGCAGGTGGTGCTCGCGAACGAGTACATCAACAATATCGTGGCGACGATCGAGAGCGGCGTCGTCGCGATCGAGGCGACGGGCGAGATCGCCCTCTTCAACCGCGCCGCGGCGCAGCTCACCGGGATTCCGGCCGACCGGGCGCTCGGCCAGCCCGTAACGACGCTGCCCATCGGCCTGAGCGAGGCGCTCCAGGCCAGCGTCGCCGAGGGGCGGGCGTTCACGCAGCCGGAGATCGAGCTGTCGGACGGTACCACGACGCGCCCGATCATCTGCACGACGTCGCCCCTGCACGCGCCGGAAGGCGCCGTGCTCGGCGCCGTGACCGTCTTCAGCGACCTCACGCCGCTCAAGGAGCTGGAGGCCGGGCGCCGGCACGCCGAGCGGCTCGCCTACTTCGAGATGCTGGCCTCGGGCATCGCGCACGAGATCAAGAATCCACTCGTCGCCATCAAGACGTTCGCCCAGCTCCTGCCGCGGCGCCACACCGACGCGCGCTTCGTCGAGGAGTTCGGCCGGATCGCCGCCCGCGAGATCGGCCGCATGGAACGGCTCCTCGAGCGCCTGCGCACACTGTCGCGGCCGAGCGACCGGCCGCGCCATCCCCTCGACCTGCGGCTGCCGATCGGCGATGCCCTCGAGGCAATGCGCGCGGCCTGCGAGGAGAAGAACATCGTCGTCACCGTCGCCCTCGGGCGCGAGCCGTGCACGATCCTCGGCGACCATGCCGAGCTCGAGCAGCTCTTCCTCAATCTCTTGATGAACGCGCACGAGGCGACGCCGCCCCGCGGGATGCTGCGCGTGGAGCTGGCGGTGACCGGGGGCCGGGCGACGGCGGCCGTCATCGACACCGGCCCGGGCGTGCCCGCCCCGCTCCTCGAG
>DATBVX010000050.1:0-2937 GCA_036515135.1 Steroidobacteraceae bacterium | reverse complement strand
CGGCTCGCGCGAGCCATGCTTTCACCCGCCGAAGCCGAAGCGCTCATCCAGCAGCACCTCACGTGCCTGCCGATCGAGTCGCTGCCGCTCCCGCAATGCATGGGATCGGTGCTGCGTGAAAACGTCTACGCCGAACGCGATCAACCGCCGTTTGATCGGGTTGCGATGGACGGCATAGCGGTCGACAGCAGCGTATCCCGGAACGGCCGGCGCACCTTCCGAATGCAGGGAATGCAGGCCGCCGGCGATCCACCGATGCGGTTGTCGGCCGGCGATGCGTGCATCGAAGTCATGACCGGCGCCGTGCTGCCGCAGGGTTGCGATGCCGTCATCCCGGTCGAGCAAATCGAGCTGGCTGACGCTCAGGTGAGTCTCAAGGCCGGCGCAGAGATCGTCGGCTGGCAGAACGTGCACCGCCGCGCCACCGACGGCCGTCAGGGTGAATTGTTGCTCAAGGTCGGGACCTTGTTGCGCGCTCCGGAAATTGCGGTGGCCGCCTCGGCTGGAATGTCGCGCGTGCGGGTCAGCAGCCAGCCGACCGTGATCGTGATCTCCACCGGCAACGAGCTGGTCGAGCCCGGCGAGCCGATTCTTTCCCATCAGGTCCGCCGTTCGAATGCCTATGGAATCGCCGCGGCGCTGCGCCAGCGCGGATTCGTGCGCGTGGCGGACGATCACCTGCCGGACGATCTGAAGACCCTGCGCGAGCGACTCACGCTCCACCTCCACACGCACGACGTATTGATCCTGAGCGGCGGCGTGTCGATGGGCCGATTCGATCTGGTGCCCAAGGTGCTCGAGGAACTTGGTGTGCGGCTGGTGTTCCACCGCATCGCCCAGCGGCCGGGCATGCCGATGTGGTTTGGTGTCGCGGAGAGCGGCCAGGCCGTGTTTGCGCTGCCGGGAAATCCGGTCTCGACGCTGGTGTGCCTCGCCCGTTATGTCCTGCCGGCGCTGTACCAGGCGATGGGGCAGGATGCCCCGGCGGTCGAGCGGATCGCGATCTCTGAGGCCGTCGAGTTCAAGGCATTGATGGCCTTCTTTCTTCCGGTCACAGTGAACTACGATGACTGGGGCCGGCCCTGGGCCGTGCCCAAGCCCACACATGGTTCCGGGGATTTCACGTCGCTGGCGGGTACCGATGGCTTCGTGGAACTCCCGCCCGGCCCCAATGTCTGGCCGAAGGGGTTCGTGACGCGTCTCTACCGGTGGTGAACGATGGCTGCTCGAACTGAATTTCCGATCGTTGCCCTGGGTGGAACCGCGGTGCCGGTGGATACGCGCGGCCGGGCATTACACGACCTGCGCATATCGGTCATGGACCGCTGCAATTTCCGCTGCCCGTACTGCATGCCGCGCGAAACCTTCCACGAGAATTATCGTTTTCTGAAATCAAACGAACGCCTGTCGTTCGAGGAGATCGTGCGCCTCACGCGCCTGTTCGTGACGCTCGGTGTGCGCAAGGTGAGGCTCACCGGTGGTGAACCGTTGCTGCGCGCGAATCTTCCGGACCTGGTGGGCGAGCTGACGTCTCTCGCCGGGGTCGAAGACGTCGCCCTGACGACCAACGGGATGCTGCTCGCAAAGTATGCAGCCGAGCTCAAGGCAAACGGGTTGAAGCGCATCACCGTGAGCCTCGACAGTCTCGCTGAAGAGATCTTCAGAAAGATGAGTGGCGGATTCGGTGGCCTCGAGCAGGTGCTCGCCGGAATTCGCGCGGCGCAGGAAGCCGGCCTGACGCCGGTCAAGATCAACGCGGTGGTGGAGCGTGGCCTCAACGATCACACGGTGCTCGATCTGGTGGCACATTTTCGGGGCACCGGTGTCATCGTGCGCTTCATCGAGTACATGGATGTCGGCAACCGCAATCACTGGAGCCTCGATCGCGTGGTGCCCTCGCGCGAGCTCATGCAACGGATCCAGGCGCGTTGGCCGTTGCGTGCGGTCGCCGAGAACTATCGCGGTGAAGTGGCCGAACGCTACGTGTTCGACGATGGCGCAGGCGAGATCGGCTTCATCTCCTCCGTGACGGAACCCTTCTGCGGCGCTTGCTCCCGCGCACGGCTGTCATCGGACGGCGTGCTTTACACGTGCCTGTTCGCGACTCAGGGGCATGACCTGCGGACGGCGCTCAGGCAGGGAGAGACCGATGAGCAACTGCTCGAAAAGATTCGTGGCATTTGGCGCGCGCGCGCCGATCGTTACAGCGAGTTGCGGGCCACGTCACACGACCAGTCGCAGAAGAAGGTCGAGATGTACTACATCGGCGGGTGACGCATGAGCACGTTGTCGCATGTCGATTCCGGCGGCCGCCCGACGATGGTCGATGTCAGCAAGAAGGAGGCGACGTACCGGACGGCAGTGGCGCAGTCGACCGTGCGCTTGCCCCCGTCGGTTGCAGAGGCGCTGGCAGGTACGGGGTTCAGAACGGCGAAGGGGCCGGTGTTCGATACCGCGATCGTCGCAGGCGTCATGGCCGCCAAGCGCACGCACGAATTGATTCCGTTCTGTCATCCGCTCGGCATCGAGAACTGCAAGATCGAAATCCGCATGGACGGCGCAACGGACGTCCTGATTCGCTGCACGGTGAGCGTGCACCACAAGACCGGCGTCGAAATGGAGGCGCTGACGGGTGCATCGATTGCGGCGCTCACGATCTACGACATGTGCAAGGCGCTCTCGCACGACATCGTGATCGCGGAAACGCGCCTGCTGGAGAAGAGAGGGGGAAAGAGTGACACTTGAAAAGTGAGTAGTGAGTAGCCAGAAGCCGTGTCCGGCCAAATTCTGACCCCTCACCCCTCACCCCTCACTACTCACCCCTCACCACTCACCAATGCGCAACTCGACGCCCATCATCTACGGTCTCGTGCTCGCTGGCGGCGCCAGTACGCGCATGCAGCGCGACAAGGCTGCCCTCCTCTATCACGGCAACCC
>DATBVX010000049.1:0-14020 GCA_036515135.1 Steroidobacteraceae bacterium | reverse complement strand
GAGAGGGTGAGCCGTGAAGATCGGGATCACCTCTCGCAATTCGTGGCCGATCAGCCGCCCACGCACGACGCGCGTGGCGTTGGCGCGCTTGTCGCCAATCGACAGGCACAGGTAAAGCCATCGGGTGTCAGCAGATCGGGGATGCAGGGCGAGCCCCAGCAGACCGCCATCGACCTCCGCATACGCAGCGGGCACTCCAGTTACGGGCAGCGGATCGAGTCCACGCGGGCCCCAGATCCGGATGCCGCCATTGCGTTCGCTGATGATGAGCTCGCCACCTGGCAAAAAAGCGAGACTCCACGGATGCGCAATCCCGGTACCGCCCTACACTAGCGCACAGCGGACGTAGATTGTGTTCGCATCGGTGGACGCCGATGCGGTTTTGCCGCGCCTTCGATTGCTTGCGCGGAGAATTGCGTCAGGCGATCAGTCCTCGAGCTGGAACTGGACGCGCGTCCTCAGACGCTGGGTATAGTCGGGTGCATCGGCGGGGCGTGGCTCGAATTTCCATTGTCGGACCGCGGCGAGTGCCGCACGATCGAAGCGGTTGCGCGGTTCCGCCGCTTCCACGCGGGCATCAGCGACGCTCCCGTCGCGCGCCACCGCGAAACTCACGTCGACCCACCCCTGAAGACTGTCCTCAAGCGCATCCGGTGGATACTTTGGTGCTACGGAACGGATTCGCCGCGGCGCGACTTCCTCGGGCGCGCGCGGTCGCATCTGTGGAGTCTCGCGTGCGACGCGAAGAGCGGATTCCGCCGCTGCCAGGTCCGCGCCGGCATAACCCAGTTGCCTTGCTTCGGCGATCAATCGCTCGGCGCTGTCGAACTGACGTTGCAAGGTCGCGGATTGGGCGCTTGCGGCCAGCTTGGCTCCGAGCGCGACGGTTGCGCTCTGCAAGCCCGGAAACGCCGGATCCATCTCGGTCAGCTGCGCAAGGTAGAAGCGTGCGCTGTCCTGAGTCGGTTCCAGCAGGCGATTCTCCTGTGTTCGGCGAATCGTCAGAGCAAGCAGATTGCCCTTCGTGTCCTGGGTGGTCGCAGCGGTCAAGCGTTCCTGCAACCGTTTGAGCTCGACGGCCTCGACGTCGAGCTCGCGGGCTTCGTTGATCCAGTTGCGGGCACTGTCGAGCCGGCGAGCCTCCAGCGCCGCATCCGCTTCCGCGACCACGCGCTCCTGCAGATCACGGATCCCTTGCTGAACCGCGAGATTGCCGGGTTCCACCTGTCGCGCCCCGCTCAAATAGAACTTGGCGCTATCGTTGGCGGGTGCCACCAGTTTTCCCTGCGCAAGCCGCAATCGTGCGCCATTGAGCAGGCGGTTCACTTCGCGGCTGCGCTCCTGATCGCTGACCACTGCCTGCGCGGCCGCGACTTCGGTCGAGCTGCCGGTGCCGAGCTGTTCGGCTTGGGTGAGCAATTGCTGCGCAACTTGCAGGTCGCCAGCGGTGGCCGACTCGCGTGCCTGCAGAACCAGCAGGTCCTCCTGTTCCTGTTTCAACTGGGCATCGAGAAAGCGCAGCCGTTTGTGTTGAGGACGCGCGCGCCGAACCACGTCGAGTGCCGCGGCGGCCGCCACCAGGTCGCCCTCGACCAGGCGTGTCTCGGCCTGCTGGATGAAATGGTCGGCGATGCGATTCACGCCGGCGCTGGCCGCCGGTTGCCGTGGATCGATCTCGAGAGCCCGGGTATAGAAGAAGAGTGCGCTCGATTCCGCTGGCTCGACGAACTGACCGGCGCGGAAGGCCTGATTGGCGGCGGCGAGGGCACGGTCGATGGCGACCTGGCGCGGATCGATTGCGGGCTCGCGATCTGAAAACGCCCACCAAAGCGCAGCAGCGATCGCGAGTGTCCCGGCGATCGCTGCACCCTTCGCCAGCCAGCGGTTCGACGGTCGGCGTGCCGGTCGAGAAATCTCGCGCTCATCTTTCTCCTCAATGGAGGACGCTGCGGCGGGCGCCGGCATCATCGGCCGGAGTTCAAAGGCCGGTTCAGGGCTCGGTTCGGCGTTGAGCTCCGGCTGGGGGTGGGCCTTGAGTTCAGGGTGCGGGTGGGCTCTCGGCTCTGAAAACGGATGGGCCTTGAGCGCAACGTGCTGTCGTGCTGCAGACTCGATGGCGAGGCGGGCCAAACCGGGGGCCACCGGCTTCAGCAGGAAACGATGGATCACGCCGTTGCCGAGCAGGCCGATGAGTGCGTTGCCCTGATCACGATCGCCCGCGGCAATCGTGATCAGGGCCGGTTCGCGCAACTTGAGCTCGTGCGTGATGCGCTCCAGCGCGGCTTGGGCCAGCGCCTGGTCCGTGACCAGGATCGCGCATTGCCCCGCGGCCGCGAGATCGACTGCATCGCTTTGGCGGGTGGCAAGGTGAACGTCGTGATGCTCATGGACCGCGGAGCGGATCGAATCGAAAAGGCCGGCATCGGTCGTGAGAACCGTTACGGGTGCGCCGCTGGCGGAGTCGGCGATCTGCCGATGCTCACCGGTCTCCATCACGACGTGTTCAACCTGCCCACCCTCGGGCTTGACCTGCGCCGACCAAGAGGCCGCCTGCAGGACTTCCTTGAGCTGCTGGCGCGTGCAAGGCCGCTTCAGGATCTGGAACAATTCTGCGGCAGCGACTGCTGGCTCCGCGGCCCGGCGTTCGACGGCGTTGGCCAACAGAACGCGTGCCGTGCGGGGAGAGCTGCGACGTGCGTGGACGAGGACCTCGATGCCGGTGCCGCTGAAAAGCGTCTGCCCCGCGACGATGACGCCGATCGGATATCGGGCCAGCATGGCCAGCGCATCAGTGCCGCTGATCGTGAGGTAGAACTCGAGTTCGTTGCGCAGCGGCTCGATCAGCGCCTTGAGCGCCTCGAGATCGTGGTCGACCAGTACCACGTCGGGTGCCCGCTCGCTCATGGGCTGCGCCCCGGTCCCTGCACGGTCCGGCGTGCGCGCACCACGTTGGGCAGGCCGCTGATGCGCCCAAGCACGCGGCTGAGTTCATCCAGGCCGTGCACGCCGACGCGCAACGAAACGTCCGCGGTGTTTTCGCGCGCATTGGTGGTCGTGCTCATCTGTTGAATGCTGATCTTTTCGTCGGCCAGCACCGCGCTGATGTCGCGCACCAGGCCACGGCGGTCGAACGCGTGGATGGCGATGTCGACATCGAACAGCTGATCGCGCTTGTCCCCCCAGGCGACGCTGAGGAGGCGTTGCGGCTGGCGCGCGCGCAGGCGCCGAAGGCTCAGGCAGTCCTCGCGGTGGATGCTGACACCGCGGCCCAGCGTGATGTAGCCGACGATGGGCTCGGGTGGAACCGGACGGCAGCAGCGCGCCAGATGGGACAGGAGGTTGCCGATTTCTTCCACGACAACCCCGCCCGAACTCGCCGATCCCGATCGACCGCGCGGGACTGCGGGAACGGGACTCGTCATGGGTTCGGGTGTCCCGCGCTCCGGCGCGACGGTCTGTGCTTCATCCAGCTTGCGAAACCAGGCACGCACTTTGGCGCGGCTGCGCGGCGAAGCGAGAAACCCGTAGTGCGGGCTCAACCAGTCGCGGCTCGGTTGCGGCAGTTTCGCCGCGATGATCTCGACCAGCTCACCATTGCTCAACTTGTAGGTGAGCGGCACCATCCGGCCGTTGACCTTGGCGCCGCGGCAACGATGACCCAGGTCGGTATGCACGTGGTACGCGAAGTCGAGGGGCGTGGCATCGCGCGGCAGATCGATGACTTCGCCCTTGGGGCTCAGCACGTAGATCCGATCGGCGAAGATCTCGGCCCGCACGCGGTCGAGGAAATCGCCCTCGGACTCGCCGCCTTCCGGTGGCTCGAGGAGCTGGCGCACCCAGCGTATCTTGGTTTCATAGGCCGCATCGCGCGCGCCGCCTTCCTTGTACTTCCAATGAGCGGCGACACCCAGCTCTGCATGCCGGTGCATTTCGTGCGTACGGATCTGCACCTCGAGCGGCTCCCCGCCCGGGCCGATCACCGCGGTGTGGAGCGAGCGGTAGTGGTTGTCCTTCGGCGTGGCGATGTAGTCGTCGAACTCGCCCGGGATGTAGGTCCAGCGTCCGTGCACTACGCCGAGCGCCGCATAGCAATCCGAGACCGTCTCGACGAGCACTCGTACGGCGCGCACGTCCAGCACTTCGTCGAAGCCGAGTTGCTTGCGCTGCATCTTGCGCCAGATGCTGTAGATGTGCTTCGGCCGTCCGGCGACCTCGGCGCGCACGCCGACCTTGGCGAGCTCGGCCTGCAACTCGGCCTTGACCTCTTCGATCACCCGCTCGCGATCGGTGCGCCGCGACTTCAGCGCGGCCGCGATGCGGCGGTAGCTCTCCGGCTCGAGATAGCGGAAGGCGAGGTCTTCAAGTTCCCACTTGATCTGCCACACACCGAGCCGGTTGGCGAGCGGCGCATAGATCTCGCGCGCCTCAAGGGCGATCTGGCGCTGCTCGTCCGGCTTCCAGTGCTTTGCCTGGCGCAACCGCAGGAGCTGATCGGCAAGCTTGAGAATGATGAGCCGCGGATCGGTCACGATCGCGAGCAGCATCTTGCGCAGGACCTCCGCCTGGGTGCCTGAGAGTTTCTGCTCCGCCTGCCAGTGGGCCGGAAGACCGAACTTGCCGAGACGCCCGAGGTCGCGCGCGAGACGCAACGGCTCGGCACCGAAACGCTCCTGGGCGCGCTCATCCGTGATCGCGCCGGCCTCGAGCAGCGGCAGGAGCAGCGCGGCTACGCTCACATCGTCGTCCACCGCGAGTGTCGATACGATTCTCTCCAGCTCGAGCGCGCGTTCCACGAGCGGTTCGCGTTCGGCGCCGGAAGCGCTCAGTTGCGCGCGTGCGGCGAGCACTGCGGGCGCTGGCGGTCGGAAGCTGGAAGTGGTTGTTTCCACGATCGAATCGGCCCGGGTGGAGGTGTCGGAGGGAGCCGAATTCAGGCTATCATACCCGCAACATTCCGGGCCGGATCGAGAGCCTCTTTCGCATGGCAGGTCACAGTAAATGGGCCAACATCCAGCATCGCAAAGGGGCCCAGGACAAGAAGCGCGGCAAGATCTTCACCAAGGTCATTCGCGAGATCACTACGGCAGCCCGGGTCGGCGGCGGTGACCCAGATTCCAACCCGCGCTTGCGAATGATTGTCGAGAAGGCCAGGGCTGCCAGCATGCCGCGAGACAACATCGAGCGTGCGATCAAGCGCGGCACTGGCGAGCTCGGCACCGACAACTTCGAAGAGATCCGCTACGAGGGTTATGGACCGGGCGGTGCCGCCGTGATGGTTCAGTGCCTGACCGACAACCGCAATCGCACCGTCTCCGAGGTGCGCCATGCTTTCACGCGCCACGGCGGCAATCTCGGTGCCGACGGCTCTGTCGGGTATCTCTTCAACCACGTTGGCATGCTCTGTTACCCGCCGGGAAGCGACGAGGACCGTGTCATGGAGGCGGCACTCGAGGCCGGAGCGGAGGACGTCATCACCAACGCCGATCACTCGATCGACGTGTTGACCGATCCCGGCGACTACGACCGCGTGCGCGAGGCGATGTCGCGCGCCGGGCTTGCGCCGGGAGACGCGGAGATTACGATGCGGGCTTCGACCACGACGCTACTCGAAGGCGAGCAGGCCGAGTCGATGCTGCGTATGCTGGAGGCCCTGGAAGATCTCGACGACGTGCAGAACGTATACTCGAATGCGGACCTACCGGACGAGATCCTGGCGCGCGCATAGGCCGTCCGGGACTGTCGCGAGCGCGGCAGTCGGGGACGGCAACGCCACCGCGACGCGCGTCCTGGGGCTCGATCCGGGATCGCGACACACGGGCTTTGGCATCGTCGATTTCACCGGCCCCGACGCCCGGTACGTCGCGAGCGGCGCGATCAGCACCAACGGCGAGGACTTCCCCGAACGCTTGCAGATCATCTTCGAGCAGGTGCGCCGTCTCATCGCGCAGTTCACGCCCGCCGAGATCGCTATCGAGCGCGTGTTCGTCCACCGCAATGCGGACAGCGCGCTCAAGCTCGGCCAGGCGCGTGGCGCAGCGCTTTGCGGTGCCTTTGCAGGGGCTGTGCAGGTGTTCGAATACTCGCCCCGCGAGATCAAGCTGGCCGTGGTGGGTTCGGGCAACGCGGACAAGATCCAGGTTCAGCACATGGTGAAGGCACTGCTCAGCCTGAAGGCACGCGTGAACGCCGATGCGGCCGATGCGCTGGCAGTCGCGCTCTGTCACGCACACGGGCGCAGCCTGCGCCGCCTGCTCAGCGCCCGATGATCGGCTCGTTGCGCGGTCGGCTCATCGCCAAGCACCCTCCGGCGCTCACGGTCGACGTCAACGGCGTCGGGTACGAGCTGGATGCGCCGATGTCGACCTTTTACGATCTGCCGCCGAATGGCGCCGAGATTCACCTGTTCACTCATCTCGTGGTGCGCGAGGATGCGCAGGTGCTGTACGGTTTTGCGACCGAAGCGGAGCGGCGCCTGTTCCGCGGCCTGCTCAAGGTTTCCGGCGTCGGTCCGAAGATCGCGCTGGGGCTGCTGTCGGGAATCAGCGTCGAGGGCTTCCTGCGTTGCATCGAGGCGGAGGATTCCGACAGTCTGGTGCGCATTCCGGGGATCGGGCGCAAGACTGCTGAACGACTGTTGATCGAGATGCGCGATCGCGTCGGTAACCTGGCGGGCGTCGGGGAACAAGCGCAGGTTCCGGGTGCCGGCGGCAGCGCGCACGCCGAGGCATTCGGCGCACTGGTCGCGTTGGGTTACAAACCGGCCGAAGTCACCCGTTTGCTCAAGGCCGCCGACGGGAGCGATGGAACCGTCGAGGACCTGATCCGGCGTGCTTTGCAGGCAGCAGCGAAAGACTGACATGGCAGAAGAAAGACTCATTGCGGCCGAGGGCAACGGCGATGACGAATTCGTCGATCGCGCGGTGCGTCCGCGCTGCCTGGCGGAGTACGTCGGCCAATCCGCCGTAAAGGCGCAGATGCAAGTGTTCATCACGGCCGCTCGCAATCGCGGTGAGGCGCTCGATCACGTGCTCATCTTCGGGCCGCCCGGACTCGGCAAGACGACGCTGGCGCATATCGTCGCCAACGAGCTCGCCGTCAACCTGCGCCAGACTTCGGGTCCCGTGCTCGAGCGGCCCGGCGATCTGGCCGCGCTGCTGACCAATCTGCAACCGCGCGATGTGCTGTTCGTCGATGAGATTCACCGGCTGAGTCCGGTCGTCGAGGAGATCCTCTACCCGGCGATGGAGGATTTTCAGCTCGACATCATGATCGGCGAAGGACCGGCGGCGCGCTCCATCAAGCTCAATCTCCCGCCGTTCACCCTGGTAGGAGCAACGACGCGCGCCGGCTTGCTGACCTCGCCATTGCGCGACCGCTTCGGAATCGTCCAGCGGCTGGAGTTCTACAGTGCCGAGGATCTGCAGCGGATCATCGAACGCTCGGCGCGGATCCTCAAGCTGGCGATCGACACTGCGGGAGCAGCACGTATCGCCAGCCGTTCGCGTGGCACGCCACGCATCGCCAATCGGCTCCTGCGGCGCGCTCGCGACTACGCCGAGGTGCGCGCGAGTGGCCACATCACGGATGCCGTGGCGTCGGCCGCGCTCGATCTGCTGGAAGTCGATCCGCAGGGATTCGACATGCTCGATCGCAAGCTCCTGCTCACGATCATCGAGAAGTTCGACGGCGGGCCCGTTGGCGTGGATAGCCTGGCGGCAGCGATGAGCGAGGAGCGTGGCACGATCGAAGACGTCATCGAGCCGTTCCTGATCCAGCAGGGCTTTCTGATGCGCACGGCGCGCGGGCGCGTCGCCACGCGCACTGCCTACCTGCACTTCGGGCTCAAGGCACCCGCCAGCGAGCACGCCACCGCGAGCCTGTCGCTGTTCAACGACCGGAGCTGACGTGGCCGAACCCTTTACCTGGCCGGTGCGCGTCTACTGGGAGGACACCGACGCCGGCGGGATCGTCTACTATGCCAACTATCTCAAGTTCATGGAGCGCGCACGGACGGAACTCCTGCGCAGCTTCGGCATCCATCAAAATCGGCTGGCCGCGGATCAGGGAATCATCTTTGCCATCGTATCGGTCAATGTGGACTACAGGTTGCCGGCGCGCCTCGATGACCTGCTGATGGTGACCTGCGAGGTCGCGATGGAAGGCCGGGTCTCCTTCGCGTTTCAGCAGAGCATCTGGCGGGAGCGCGTCGGCGGTGACTTGCTCACCACCGGCGGCACGCGGGTCGCCTGCCTGGATCACGAGAGCCTGCGGCCCCGCCGTCTGCCGGACGAGCTGGCGCAGGGAATCAAGCGGTACGCAGGGTGAGTCAATGACATCGGACCTGTCGGTCATCCGGCTCGTGCTCGAGGCGAGCCTCATCGTGCAACTGGTGATGGCCTTGCTGCTCGGCGCTTCACTCGCGTCCTGGGCCATCATTCTGCGCAAGCGGGCGCTGGTACGCCGCGCTCGCTCGCTGGCAGACAGTTTCGAGACCAACTTCTGGTCGGGTGGCGAGCTCTCGGCACTGTACCGCTCGCTTGATTCGCGACGCGGAATAATCAGCGGCATGGAGAGCATTTTCGAGTCGGGTTTTCGCGAGTTCACGCGGCAGCGCCAGCAGGCGGGGGCAGTGCCGACACAGCTCCTCGAGGGTGCGCAACGTGCCATGAAAGTTGCCCAATTGCGTGAGATGGACCGGCTCGAGCAGAACCTGGCGACGCTCGCGACCATCGGCTCGACCAGCCCGTACGTCGGTCTTTTCGGCACGGTCTGGGGCATCATGAATTCGTTTCACTCGCTCGGCAACGTACAGCAGGCGACTCTCGCCATGGTTGCGCCTGGCATCGCGGAGGCACTGATCGCCACCGCGATGGGCCTGTTTGCGGCGATTCCGGCGGTGATCGCCTACAACCGCTATGCCGACCAGGTGAGCCGGCTCGAGCTGCGCTACGACACCTTTATGGAAGAGTTTTCCACGATCCTGCAGCGGCATGCCGCCGCGCGGAGCGCTTGAGTCATGCCCGCACGCACACGCGGCCGCAAGCTGATGGGGGAGATCAACGTCGTTCCCTACATCGATGTCATGCTGGTGCTCCTGATCATCTTCATGATCACGGCGCCGCTCCTGACCCAAGGCATCAAGGTCGATCTGCCTGACGCGGGCGCGGAACCGCTCGATCCCGAGATGCTCAAACGACATGAGCCGCTGGTCTTAAGCGTGGACGCCCAGGGCCGCTTGTACCTGAACATCGGGCGCGACGAGGATCGCGCCGTGGACGAGGCAACCGTGCTGACACGCGCGGCTGCGGTCCTCCGCCGCGATCCGCAGACGCCGGTGCTGGTGAAGGCGGATCAAGCGGTGGCTTATGGGCGGGTGGTGACCGCGATGGTGCTGCTGCAGCGGGCCGGTGCCGAGAAAGTCGGGTTCATAACCGACCCGCTCGAAGAACCGGTGCGTCGCAGTCGCGACGCGCGTTGACTGATCATGGCGGGGTTCGTCCGCGAGCATGCGGGGCCGCTGGTGCTGTCGGCGCTGCTGCACGCCACAGTCATCGGCCTGCTCGCGGTCGGCTTCGTGAACCTGGGCTCACGACCGACTCCCAAGCCGCAGATCGCGCTTGAGGCTACAGTCGTGGACGAAGCCGCCGTCGCCAAAGAGATGCGCCGGCTGGACGAAGATGAACGGCGGCGCGAACGCGCGGCGCGCGACGAAGAGGAGCGGGCCGAGGAAGCACGACGCGAGCGTGAGGCGGAAGAGAAGCGCCTCGACCAGCTCAAGCAGCAACGGGCGCAGGAGGAAAAGGCGGAGCTCGAGCGAAGCGAGCAGCGCAAGAAGGAAGAGGCCGAGCGCGCCAAGGCTCTCGAGCTGGAGTCAAAACGCAAGAAGGAGCAGGACGCAAAGGCCGCCGCGGAAAAGAAGCGCAAGGCGGAGGACACGCGTCAGAAGCGCGAGCGCGAAGCGGAGCTGAAGCGCCGCATGGCTGAGGAGGAGCAGCGTGCTGCGGCAGTCGATGCGGGATTGCTGGCGCAGTACGTCGCGCAGATCCAGGCGCGCGTGCAGCGGGCATGGATCCGACCGCCTACGGCGCGCGCGGGTCTCAACTGCGTCGTCTACGTCACGCAGGTGCCGGGCGGTGAGGTTGTTGGAGTGCGTGTCGGTGAGTGCAATGGCGACGACTACGTGCGGCAATCGATCGAGGCCGCGGTGTACCGGGCCTCGCCGCTGCCGAAACCCGCGGATCCATCGTTGTTCGAGAGGAACCTGCGGCTTGAATTCAAACCGGATGAATGAGGATAGAGCGTGAGATCCAGTGCAAGCATTCTGGCCGGCAGCATCGCGTGCGTCGCCCTATTTTCGGCCGCGCGCGCCGAGCTCACGATCGAGATCACCGAAGGCGTCACGGATCCAATACCCATTGCGATCGTCCCCTTCGGCTGGGCGGGCATCGGCAACGCGCCGTTCGACGTGGCCGAGCTTCTCGCGCGAGACCTGAGGAGCAGCGGGCGATTCACGCCGATGGCGCGAGCCGACATGATCGAGCTGCCCACGCGCGGCGAGGATGTCGAGCTGGACGACTGGCGGTTGTTGCGCAACGACTTTGTCGTCGTAGGGCAGCTGCAACCCGGTGCAGAGGGTCGCTACACCATCCAATTCGAGCTCATCAACGTGCTCAACGGGCAGAAGCTGCTGAACTATCAGCAGCCGGCAACGACGGCAACGTTGCGGGCGGCGAGTCACCGCGTGGCTGATCTCCTGTTCGAGAAGCTCACCGGCATTCGCGGGGCGTTCGCGACGCGCATCGCCTACGTCGCGGTCGAAGGCCAGGTCCCAAATCGCCGCTTCCAGCTGATCGTGGCGGATGCCGATGGCGAGAATCCGCGTGTCGCCGCTGAATCCACCGAGCCGCTGATGTCGCCAGCGTGGTCACCGGATGGCCAGACCCTCGCCTATGTGTCTTTCGAGAGCCGCGTCGCCTCGATCTATACACAGTACCTGCGTACCGGCGAGCGTCGCCGCGTTTCGGCGCGGGCTGGAATCAATGGCGCGCCCGCATGGTCGCCCGACGCGCAGCGCCTCGCGCTGACGCTCTCGCGCAAGGATGGCAACCTCGACATCTACGTGCTGGGTCTCGTCGAACAGGTCCTGACGCGGATCACGGACGACAATGGCATCGACACCGAGCCAGTCTGGTCCCCAGACGGCAAGAGCCTGTACTTCACGTCGGATCGCTCTGGCAACCCGCAGATCTATCGTGTCGGACTTGCGCCGGGCGACCGGCCGCAGCGGGTGACGTTTGAAGGCACCTACAATGCGCGGCCGCGGCTTTCGCCCGACGGCTCGACGCTCGCAATGGTCACGCTCGACCAGGGCGCATACCGCATCGGCGTGCTCGACTTGAACAGCGGCTCTGCGCGCGTGCTCACTGAGGGGCGGCTCGATGAGTCACCCAGTTTCGCGCCCAACGGCGCGGTGCTCATTTACGGAACCCAGGACCGAGGTCGCGGGGTCCTCGCGACGGTATCCGTCGATGGCAGCGTGCAGCAGCGCCTCGCCGCCGAGCATGGCGACATTCGCGAGCCTGTCTGGGCGCCGTTCCCCACGCCATGATGAACAGCGGCGAGCGGATGACCGATTCGCCATCGATGTGATAGAAAGCCGATGCATTTGCCCGATGAACCGGAATGGAGTGTCGCCATGCGAAAAGTCCTATTGATCGCGCTACTGGCATCCGCCTTCACGCTTACGGGGTGCCCCAAACCCGAAACGGTGAAGGAAACACCGTCGGCTCCTCCTGCGGATTCGAGCGCACAGTCACCCGTGGAGTCGACCGAGACGGGGGAGGGCGAGAGGCTTGACGCACGCGAGCAGGCGCGTCGGCGCGCGATGGCGCAGCGAGTGATCTACTTCGATTTCGACAACGCCGACATTCGGCCCGAGTATCGCGAGGTGCTCGCCAATCACGCACAGTACGCGGCGACGAATCCGAGCATGAAGGTGCGCCTCGAGGGGCATGCCGATGAGCGGGGCTCGCGGGAGTACAACATCGGTCTGGGTGAACGACGGGCGCAAGCAGTGCGCCGGGCGTTGATGCTTCAGGGCACGGGCGATGCGCAGCTCGTGACCGTCAGTTACGGCGAGGAGCGGCCGGCCGAGAGCGGCAGCGATGAGGCAGCCTGGGCCAAGAATCGTCGGGTTGAGCTCGTGTACGGGAATTGATCGATGAAGCGACGCTTGGCACTCGCCGTGTTGACGATGGCGACGGCGCTCGCCACGGGCTGCGCGACAACGCCGGAAGTGGATCCGATGGTCGTGAAGATGAACGACCTCGACAGCCGGCTCGAACGCATCGAGCGCGTGCTGGCGAACCAGAGCCTGCTCGATCTCGCCCAGCAGCTGCAATCGCTGCAGACCGACATGCGCGCGCTGCGCGGCGAGCTCGAGGAGATCCAGCACGCCTCCGGGAATGTGAAGAACCAGCAGCGGGGACTGTACGCTGATCTGGACCAGCGACTGAAGGCGCTTGAAGGGGGCCTGCCCGCGGCCGAGGGCGCCGGCGATACGGGTGCATTGCCGGTTCCGGCGGGTTCCGACCGGATGAACTACCAGGCGGCGTTCGACTTGCTCAAGGCCGGCCAGTACGAGAAGGCGACGGCGGCATTTCAGCGGTTCCTGTTGACGTTTCCGGACAGCGCGCTGGCCGACAACGCGCAGTACTGGCTGGGTGAGAGTTTCTACGTCACCCGCCGCTATGACGAGGCTTTGAAGGCATTCCGCATCGTGGTCGATCGCTACCCGGAGTCACGCAAGCTTCCCGACGCCTGGCTCAAGATCGGCTACACACAGTACGAGCTCAAGGCCTGGAAGCCCGCGCGCGACGCGCTCACGCGTGTACAGCGCGACTACCCCGATTCGAGCGCAGCCGGGGAGGCTCTCAAACGAGTCGAAAGGATGACGAGTGAGGGCCGCTAGTTAGGAGGCCCCGGGGCATCAGGCCCCGAGCTTCGGGCGTCAGGCACCAGGCCTGTTCCATGTCGACATCGTTGCCACAATCGTCGCCTGATCGCGACCGCCTGAAGATCACAGAGATCTTTCATTCGTTACAGGGCGAAGCGGACACGACCGGCATTCCGACGGTGTTCGTCAGACTCACCGGTTGCCCGTTGCGCTGCCAGTACTGCGATACTGCCTACGCTTTTTATGGCGGCAGCTGGCATACGATCGACGAAATCCTCCGCGAGGTTGCGCGTCATCAGACACGCTACGTGTGCGTGACGGGCGGTGAGCCGCTGGCGCAGCGTGAGTGCCTGGCTCTCCTGACAAGACTGTGCGACGAGGGCTACAGGGTCTCGCTCGAGACCAGCGGGGCGCTCGACGTGACGAGCGTCGACCCGCGCGTCGTGCGTGTGGTTGACATCAAGACACCGGGATCCGGCGAGTGCGCGCGCAATCGATTGGAAAACCTCGCTGATCTGCGCGCAACGGATCAGCTCAAATTCGTCATCTGTGATCGCACCGATTATGACTGGAGCCGACGGTTCGTCGCCGAACACGAGCTCGCCGGTCGCTGCCCGATCCTGTTCTCGCCCAGCCATGAGCAGGTCAAGGCGGTGGAGCTTGCGGAGTGGATTCTTGCGGATCACGCGCCCGTACGGCTCCAGATCCAGTTGCACAAGTATCTGTGGGGAAATGTCCCGGGGAAGTAATCTTCCCCCTCTCCCACAATGTGGGAGAGGGTGGGGGTGAGGGTCCTTGATCAAACGCGCCGTAGTCCTGCTCTCAGGCGGTCTCGACTCCGCCACCGCGCTCGCCATCGCGCGCTCCGAGGGTTTCACCTGCCACGCATTGAGCGTCGACTACGGCCAACGCCACGGTGTCGAACTTGACGCCGCACGCCGTGTAGCGCAGTCGCTCGGCGCGGTCGAGCATCGAGTGATGCGCGTCGACCTGGCGGGCATCGGAGGATCGGCGCTCACAGATCGCTCGATTGCGGTTCCCGAGCGGCCGACGCCGGGGATTCCG
>DATBVX010000048.1:0-6786 GCA_036515135.1 Steroidobacteraceae bacterium | reverse complement strand
CGTCGACGAGCCGCGACGCGAATGGACCGAGGCGGAGATCCGTGACCGCGCCCAGAAATTGCAGCGCGAGTTCGAATCGCTCGGTGCGCACGTCTACGTCCCCCGCCGCGATCCGGACTATTCGGTGCTGGTCGGGTTGCGCATGCTGACACTGAGACGGCTGGTGCTCGAAGCCCAAGGCCGCTACCGCCTGAATCCCGACGAGTTGCCGGTGGTGCATTACTACGCCAATGCCGTCGCGCATCTGACGCGGCCGCCCCTCTGGCTCACGCCGCCCGCGGGAAAGCGGTAGATCCCATCCTGTAGCTCACCGGGACCTTCACCGCCAGTCGCGCGCCCCCGGAAATCTTCAGTCCGTTGGTGCCGTCATGTGGCCGGTTGGCACCGCCATGGCTGTGTGCAGCATTACGGGCGTCACCCTCAGTGCGAGGCTCGCCATTCGCCGCGACAGCCCATTCGTGCGCCACGTGTTTCTGGCCGTCGTCAACGCTCTGATCACGAAGACCGCGTGGGACGCGCTGCGTAACTGCCTTTAGGTGCAGAAGCCCTCACCCCGACCCTCTCCCGCAAACGGGAGAGGGAGATCGACCCTTAGCGCGCCGCTCTCCCGTAAACGGAAGAGGGAGATCGACCGTTACCCCGCCGCTCTACCGCAAGCGGGAGAGGGAGACAGCTAGAATGCAGGCATGTGCCTGTTGGTCTTTGCCTGGAATGTTCACCCTCGCTACCGGTTGATCTTTGCCGGCAACCGCGACGAATTCCATGACCGCCCTGCCGCGGCACTCGCGTGGTGGGAGGATCATGCCGGGATTCTCGGCGGACGCGATCTGCAGGCCAGCGGCACCTGGCTCGCGGTCTCGCGGCGCGGCCGCTTCGGTGTCGTCACCAACTATCGGGACTTGCAACGCCCCGAGCCGGGCGCCCCCTCCCGCGGTCTCCTGATCACCCGTTACCTCGCGGGCGAGCCCGATAGCCTGCAGTTCACCGACCAGCTGACGCCCGAGGCCGGCCGCTTCGGCGGATTCAACCTGCTACTCGCGGATGAGCGCTCGATGGCTTACGCCTCGAATCGTGCGCCGGAGGTCGGACGCGAGCTCGCACCGGGCGTCTACGGGCTCAGCAATCACCTTCTCGATACGCCCTGGCCCAAGCTCACGCTGACGCGCCAACGATTCGAGCGCCTGATCGCACTTGACGAACCGCAGCTCGATGGGTTGTTCGAGATGCTGGGTGACCGCACGCCAGTGGCGGATCATCTGCTCCCAAGTACCGGCGTTAGCCAGGAATGGGAGCGGTTGCTGTCATCGCCCTTCATCGTGAACGAGCGCTATGGGACACGCTGCTCGACGGTCGTCCGCATCGATTACGAACGGCACGTTGCGGTCCAGGAACACTGCTTCGACCGCGACGGTCGGATCTTAAGTACCAGCTCGTTCGAGTTCGAAGCCCTCTGATTTTTCAACCGCGACGCGCTCATGAAACGGCCACTGACCCGGAACTGCTGCCGCGCGCTCGCCGTATGTTTTGCTCTCATGATGTGGCAACCCGCCTCGGCGGACATCGACCTGGTCATCGAGGGTGTCGACAAAGACATTGAGGCCAATCTGCTCGTATTCCTGAGCCTGCAGCGTTACCGGGAACGCGACGACCTCACGGCTGACACGATCGAGCGACTGCACGAGCGCGCGCCGAACGAAGTGCGACATGCGTTACGCCCGTTCGGCTACTACGAGCCCACGCTGCAATCGGACATCAAGCGGCTGGAGAACGGGCGCGACTGGCGCATCACCCTGCACATCGATCCCGGTAAGCCCGTGATTCTTCAGGAAGTGAGCGTCGAGGTCACGGGCCCGGGCGCCGAGGAATCGATGTTCCGCACGCTGATCGCGGACTCCGAGCTGAAGCCGGGGCGACGGCTGAGCCACGCGGCGTATGACAAGCTCAAAGGCGATCTGCAGCGCACCGCCTTGGGCTCAGGGTTTCTCGATGCGCGCTACGTGCATCACCAGCTCAAGGTCGATCCACTGAACAGGCGCGCCACTGCGGATCTGGCGCTCGAGACGGGGCAACGCTACCGATTCGGTCAGACCGAGATCGAGCAGGACGTGATTGAGCCCCGCCTGGTCCGGCGTTACCTGCGCTACCAGGAAGGCGACTACTTCGAGGCAATCAAGATCCTCACGACGCAGTTTGCGCTCGACGACAGCCAGTACTTCTCGAGCGTCGAGATCATCCCCGGCGCCCGCGACCCGCAGACCCTCACCGTTCCCGTCACGATCCGCGCCCAGCCTTCAAAGAAGAACAAGTACACGGTCGCGATCGGCTATGGAACCGACACCCGCGTCCGTGGAACGCTGGCCTGGGACAACCGCCGCGTGAACGAGAAGGGACACCGCTGGCGCGTCGAACTGCTCGGCTCCAACACCAAGCAGGCGATCGAAGCGCGCTACATCATCCCGGTCGGTGATCCGGCGCTCGAGCATTTGGGCGCGAACTGGACCTGGAGCCGCGAGGAACTCGCCGATCTCGACGTGAGCTCGCAGGAATTGACCGCGAGCCTGACGCAGATTCGTGGGCGGTGGCAGCGCGTGCTCTTCACGACGCTCGAGCGCAGCGTCAGCGAATCAGACGCGGAGCGCAATACGGATACTTTCCTCATGCCGGGCATCAGCTATGCGCTTCTGCCCGCGAATTTTGGCGTCGACTCGCTCGTGCTCGGCCACGGCCTGTACGCGCAGCTCATCGGGTCCCACAGCGCATTTGGGTCGGACGCAAACTTCCTTCAGCTCCGCATTCAGGACGAGCGCGTGTTCCACCTCGGCGACGTGTGGCACCTCATCCTGCGCGGCGATCTGGGCCTGAGCGCCGTCGCGGATTTCTCCGAGCTCCCGGGCTCGCGGCGCTTCTTTGCCGGCGGCGACCGCAGCGTCCGAGGCTTCGGCCTCAACGAGTTGTCACCGGTGGATGCGGATGGCAATCGCACCGGCGGCCGGCATCTCATGGTCGGGAGCATCGAGATCGAGCGCGACCTGCCGCGCCGATTCGGCGTCGCCGCGTTCTTCGATGCGGGCAACGCGTTGAACAAGCTCGGCGACCCGGTCGAGTACTCGGTGGGCCTCGGCTTCCGCTGGCGCATTCCCGTCGTGACCCTGGGTCTCGACGTCGCGCAGGCGCTCTCGCAACGCGATGCGAGTCCGCGCATCCATCTCAACATTCAGCCGCGCCTGTGATTAAGCGCCGCACGCTCATCATCGTGACGCTGAGCCTGCTGATCGCGCTCGGCGCGCCGGCGGTCGGACTCTACTGGCTCTGCTACACCGAATCCGGCCTGCAGTGGCTTGCCGCGCGCATCACCAAGGTGGGCAAGACGCGGGTCCGCATCGACGGGCTCCAGGGTCGCCTCACTGGACCGCTCAGCGCCACTCATTTCGAGCTTGATCACGAGCGCGTCCACATCGTGGCGGATGACATCCACGCGGACGTCAAGCTGCGCAGCCTCCTGGCGCAGACGATCCATGCCGACTATCTCGCCGTCGGAAACGCCAATGTCATCATCAAGCCGCGCACAAAGCCCGCCAGCAAACGTGCACCCCGCTTCGTGCCGCGCTGGCTTCGGGTCCAGGCGGATTCCATCTCGATCGATTCGGTGCAACTGCATTTGCAGAGCGGACGCACTCTCAACGGTACCGGGATCCATGTCGCCTCCAGCGTGACCTCGCAGACTCTGACACTCGAGCGCGCTGCGCTCGTGAGCGAGCAGTTTGATCTTGAGGGTGGCGCCGAGATTGGTGCGGGCGATCCGCTGCGGATGAAGGGTGACATCGAGTGGATCGTAAGCTTTCCGGGCCAGCCGCGTTGGGCAGGCCGCGTGAAGCTCAACGGTGATCTCGAGCGGCTCGAATTCAGCGGCCGGGTGGCCGAGCCCATGGCCGCCGATGTGACTGGCGCGCTCAGCGAGCTGACACATGATTGGCGTTGGGATGCGAATGCGAGACTGACGGACTTCACGCTCAAGCCGTGGTCTCGCGAGTCCAAGCTCGGACTGCGGTCCGCAGTGTTGGCAGGCAGTGGTGATCGTGCCGGCTTCAAGTTCAACGGAACCATCGATCCGCTGCGACCGGACACTGGTCCGCTGAACGTCTCGTTCGCGGGAAATTACTCCGAGCGTACGTTGCGAGCCGACCAACTACGCTTGACTCCGAAGTCCGGCCGCGGAGTTCTGGATGCCAGTGGATCGGCGGAATTTGCCGGCGAAGCGACGGCCCTCGAGCTGCGCGGTCTATGGCGCGATCTCAGTTGGCCATTGGACTCACCCGCGAAACTTCGCAGCCCACGTGGCGAGTTCACGCTGGCCGGAGAACTCCCTTATCGCTATTCAGTTGAGTGCGATGTTGTGATTCGCGAATCAACGCCGTTCAATCTGTCGAGCGATGGCCGGCTCGCTCGCGACTCGTTGCGCTTCGAGAGTCTCCTGGCCCAGGGGTTCGATGCCGAAATGCAAGCGGACGGTGAATTGAACTGGGCCAACGACAACGCCTGGAAGGTCAACGCCCGGATTCGCGGCCTCGATCCCGCGCGGTTCGATGCCCGTTTTCCCGGGCGGCTCGCGCTCGATCTTTCCGCAACCGGGGTCGGATTCGAGCGCGATGCCAAGTGGTCCACTGACCTGCGCGATCTGCGCGGCACGTTGCGTTCGCAACCTGTGAGAGCGCGTGCGCGCATCAGCCATGACAGCGGCCGGTACTCGATCGCTGATGCAGATCTGCGATTTGGCACGGCCCGTCTCGAAGCGAGCGGGCAGTACGGCGGACAGCACAACCTCAGGTGGCAGCTGGCCGTTCCCGATGCCTCCGAGTTACTCCCGCAGGCGAGTGGCTCGCTGCGTTCGCAGGGCACGCTCTCCGGCGACGAGGCCGAGCCCCGGCTGGTCGCTTCCGTGGGCGCCAGGGAGCTTGTCTATCTCGACTATCGCCTCGGCGCGCTCGAAGCCGATGCCGATCTCGATCCGAGCGATCGGCGTGAGTCACATCTGCGGGTGACCGGCACCGATCTCGAAACTCGCGGGCGTCACGTCAGGTCCGCGCAAGTCATGCTCGATGGCCGGGCGAGTGCGCACCAGCTCGAGTTCTCAGCGGAAGCGCATGACTCGCACATCTCACTTAAGACCCAATCGAACTACGCGCAAGGTATCTGGCGCGGAACGATCAACGAAATGGATGTGCGCGTTGCAAGGTCGACGCTCGCGCTCACGGCCCCCGCACAGTACGCGATCGGTAGAGAGCTCGCCGAGCTCGAACAGCTTTGCCTGACGGGCGCGGCGGAACGCGCTTGTGGGCGCGGCAACTGGCATCGCGCCGGACCCTGGGACCTGGCAATCGACATCACGGGCATTCCTCTGCAGATTCTGGGCGCGAGCTCGAAACGCGACTCGCAATACACGGGCGTCTTGAGCCTGAAGGCGGACCTGTCACAGACGCCCGGCCAGCCGTGGGTCGGTGGAGCGACCGGAGTCTTTGCGGACGGCGTCTTCCGCTATCGACGCGCCAACGGAGAGATGCAAAGCGTCACCATCGGATCGGGACGGGCGACCCTGGATGCTACGCCACGGCGCTTTGAGGGCGCCGTTCGCATCGATGCCGGCGAGGCCGCGATGCTCGATGCGCTGGCGAGCGCCGATCGAACGGCTGCGGCGGACTGGAGAAAGCTTCCACTCACCGGTTCGCTGCACGCCGAGACGCGCGAGCTTGGATTTGTGCCGCGGTTCGTGCCAGAGGTCGATCGCGCGGCCGGAAAACTGCAGGCGGACCTGCGTTTGGCGGGGACGCTCGGCCTGCCCGAGATCTCCGGTGCGCTGGTTTTGAGCGAGGGCGAGCTCGATCTGTACGCGGTCAACATGCAATTGCGCGAGATCGGCTTGCGCGTGGATCTTAAGGACAATGCGCTCAAGCTGGCGGCAAAACTGCGTGCCGGAAACGGCAGCGCCGAGCTGGCCGGGAATCTCGAGTGGCGCGATCGCCAACCCTTCGGCCAGCTCAAGTTCAAAGGTGAAAATCTCGAACTGGTCAACGTGCCGGAGGCGCGGATTCTGGTGTCGCCCGACCTGCGGTTCAGGATCGATGGCCGGCGCATCGGGGTCGATGGCGCAGTGCGCGTGCCGAGCGCGTTTCTCACGCCCGCGGACCTGAGTGGCGCCGTTCTGGCGTCGTCGGACGAAATAGTCGTCGGGACCCGCTCCGACGAGGATGCCGACGGCTTCGAGGTCACGACGGGCGTTCAGCTGGTGCTGGGCAAGGACGTGCGCATCAATTCGTACGGCCTGAAGGCACGCATCGAAGGGAACGTTGCGGCCTATGCGGCTCCGGATGAGGTCAGCACGGCGACCGGCGAGCTCCGGGTCGCGGAGGGAAAGTACTCTGCCTATACGCGTGAGCTCGACATCGAGCGCGGCCGACTCATCTTTAGCGGCGGGCCCTTGACCGATCCCGGCGTCGATCTGCGTGCCAGCAAGCAGTTTCCCGACGCACTCGTCGGCGTAAACGTGCGTGGGACGCTCCGCAATCCGCGGCTTTCCTTCTGGTCGGAGCCCTCCTTGCCGCAGAGCCAGATCGCCTCGCTCATCGTTGCTGGTGGAGACATCGGCGCGTATCAAGGCCCCGGTGGCGCCTCCACGCAGGAGAGCCGCGACCAGCTGCTGGCTCAAGGCAGTGCGATCCTCGCGAGCCAGCTCGGTCAACAGCTCGGGCTCGAACTCGAGGAAGTGCGGCTTGAATCGGACTTGAACGACCA
>DATBVX010000047.1:0-3014 GCA_036515135.1 Steroidobacteraceae bacterium | reverse complement strand
GTTCGGCAAGCCGTTCGGGCCTAGGAGGATTCCAGTCAGGCTGGCGGCGGTCTAGGCTGTCATCCGCAGCCCGACCTCTTGCGTTAGTGGGGGATGACCCGTGACCCGGGAGTTCCACCCGCGCTTGAGCCCTTGATTGTCGAGATTCGGGGCCACCGCGTCATACTGGATGCGGACCTTGCTCGGCTCTATGGCGTTCGCACGAAGCGGTTCAATGAGTCGTTCAAGCGCAATCGAGGGCGATTCCCTTCTGACTTCGCGTTTCAACTTTCTGATGCCGAGTTTCTGCGGCTGAGGACGGAGTTCTCGGTGGCATCAATGAACTGGTCGCAATTCGCGACCAGTTCGGCATCCCGTCGAGGGAAGGCATATCGTCCTTGGGCGTTTACCGAACACGGCGCGCTCATGGCTGCGAACATCCTGCGCAGCGAGCGTGCGAACCGGATGAGCGTGTACGTTATCCGGGCTTTCGTTCGCTTGCGCGACGGGCTTGCCGCCAACCCTGCAATTCTGAGGCGTCTTGCTGAGATAGACCGGACGCTGCTGCAGCATGACGCCGCGTTGCGCGACGTCTATCGGAAGCTCCTTCCATTGCTGCAGCCTCCCCCAGATCCGCCGAAGCGCGGCATCGGCTTTCACGTGCGCGAGTAGCTGCGTCGTCTTCGGCTGGCCTCGCCTGGGCGATGCTGACGTGGAAGCCGCAGCGACTTGCGCGATAATCCGTCGTCGCGTTCTCGGCAATTTGGTGGCACTCATTGATAATCAAGGAGTCACCGTGATCCCCCGCGTCTTATTGACACTGGCGCTCACTGTTACCGTAGCAGGTGCGTCAGAGCAAACTACTTACGAATACCAGATACGCGATGGCCACTCGCGCTCGGTGTGCACGCGGATGCAAGAAGTCTACAACAGGCACTTTGAGAAACCTCACGACCGTAGGGACGTGTCCAGTTTAGTTGGGATCAAAATACCTGCGCCTAGAGACGACAAGCTCCGGCTTAGACT
Organism: Steroidobacteraceae bacterium; assembly: GCA_036515135.1. Taxonomy (GTDB): domain Bacteria; phylum Pseudomonadota; class Gammaproteobacteria; order Steroidobacterales; family Steroidobacteraceae; genus DATBVX01. The sequence continues at coordinate 2,009 of DATBVX010000047.1, read as the reverse complement.
ACTTGTACCTTCGTTCCATCCCTCCAGTCCCGAGTTCGACGCCGTTAAATGGAAAGTCAAGAGACTGCTTCCGCCCAGCAGCGCAACCTATGGACCCAGAGCGATCTTGGTGGCGACCCTCGACATAGACAACGACGGTAGTGAGGAAATCGTTATCAAGCAATCGTTCTATTGCGGGAGGTTTGGAAGGGAAGAACTCATGGTCTATGAGCGCGGAGCTCTCGATGTGTCACAGAACGAGCTAAAGGCAGACGAGCTGTGGAGCAAGACGAATGTGCCAAAGTTTGTAGGACATGGCGCTTACGTGCGACCATTTGTGCTGGATGGAACGACCTATGTACATGAGTACGAGTATCGCCGCGCGAGCGTGAAGGAAGTCGAAGCGGGTCTTGGCGAAACGCCCTTTCAGGCCCCCGAGTATGTTTCTGTGCTTAGGTATAGGGACAGTACTCCAGGCAAGCGTGGCACTGAAATTCAGGATCTTGTTTGCAAGTTTGAGATGGTTGAGAAGTAGCTTTCGACAGAGCATCCCCCAAACTAGCTCCGCGATCCGGCAACGCATAATTCGCGTATGCGCGAAAACGCCGTTAAGAAGAAGCTCGCCGCCGGCGGCACCGCCTTCGGCTCCATGATCTTCGAGTTCTTCACCCCCGGCATGCCGCGCCTCATGATGAACGCCGGCGCCGAGTACGCGATGTACTGCATGGAGCACACCGGCACCTCCTACGAGACGCTCAAGCCCCAGTTCATCCTGTGCCGCGCGCTCGGCGTGGTGCCGCTCGTGCGCGTGCCGGGCACCGAATACGATTTCATCGCCCGCGCCTTGGACAGTGGCGCGCTCGGCGTGATGGTGCCTCTCGTCGATACAGCGCAGCAGGCCGAGTTCATCGTCTCCTGCACGCGCTACCCGCCCGCGGGCGGCAGGCGCGGCGCCGCTTTCGGCTTCGCGCACGACGACTACGAGGGTGGCGACGTCGTCGAGAAGATGAAGATGATCCACGAGCGCACGTTGGTCATCGCCATGATCGAGACGAAATCCGGACTGGAGAACGTGGAGGCGATCGCCGCGGTGCCGGGCGTAGACGTCCTGTGGCTCGGGCACTTCGACATGAGCAACTTCCTCGGCATCCCGGGGCAGTTCTCGCACCCGCTGTTCCAGGAGGCGATCCGCAGGATCATCGGCGCCGCGCAGAAGCACGGCAAAGCCGCGGGCTACATGGCGGCGAGCGCCGCGCTCGGCCAGGAGTACCTCGGCCACGGCTTTCGCATGATCGCCACCGGCACCGACCAGGGCATGCTGCAGGAAGCGACGCGCGCTATGCTCGACGGAATGCGCAAGCCATGACCTTCAAGGTCGGCGTCACGAGCGACATCCTCGACGCCAAAGGCGAGCCGGTGTTCGGCCGCAAGCCGCTCAAGGCGCTCGACGTGCCGGGACTCGAGTGGGAGTGGCTGCCGAAGGGCATCCGCGAGATCACCACGGAGCACGCGGCGAAGTACGACGCGCTCTACGTGAACTCGCCGCGCGTGCCCGCGGCGGCGGTCGCCGGCAAGGACCTGCGACTGAAAATCGTCTCGCGCCACGGGGTGGGCTACGACAGCGTGGACGTGGCGGAGATGACCGTCGCAGGTGTGCTCGTGTGCAACACGCCGAATGCCATGCCGCGGCCGGTGGACACCATGGCGCTCACGCTCGTGCTGGCGCTCGCGCATCGTCTGTTGGCCAAGGACCGCATGACGAGGCAAGGGCGCTGGAACGACCGCGTGGATCACATGGGCATGGGGCTCACCGGGCGCACGCTCGGCGTGGTGGGCGCGGGGCGCATCGGCAAGGAGCTGCTGCGGCTGGCGAGGACGTTCGACATGAGGCTCCTTGCCGCCGACCCCTACGCGGAAGAGCTCGAGCTCGGCTACATCGGCGCGAGGAAGGTGCCGCTCGAGACGCTGATGGCCGAAGCCGATTTCGTCGTCGTCACCGCGCTCCTGAACCAGGAGACGCGGCACCTGGT
>DATBVX010000046.1:0-19832 GCA_036515135.1 Steroidobacteraceae bacterium | reverse complement strand
CGGCCACGACGACGATGCCGGTCTTGACCAGCGTTTCGCACGCGACCCGTCCGCGCGGATCTTTCGCCAGGATCGCGTCGAGCACGGCGTCGGAAATCTGGTCCGCCACCTTGTCCGGATGGCCCTCGGAAACGGATTCGGAAGTGAAGAGATAGTCGGTTGCCATAAACGAATCGCTCTCCCCGGTCGGTAATCGCTCAGGCGCAAGGTACGGGTTGACTCCGCCTGTGCTGCGGGCGGGACATTATCAGTGTACAGTTGGGACGTGGCCCACTCTCAATCCCACCTTGAAAGTGGGACCTGTGGGCAAGTTCAATCGGCCCAGATTCGGTCGTCGCACCGTAAACATGCTGATTGGGGACGAGAGAGGGGCTCATGCACGCGCCAGTTCAAAGATCGCCATTCAGCAAGGTACGGCACCGCGCGGACAACGAAAAGCTGCTGCAGGACATTTCTAACTTCTGCCGCCACGTCGGGATGGCCGAGAGTACGTTTGGCCGCCGTGCCGTCAACGACGGCAAGTTCGTTACGCGCCTGCGTTTCGGTGGCCGCGTGACGACCCACACCGTCGAGCGGGTGCGTGCCTTCATCGCGCGCGGTCCCGCCGCTGCGCCACGTGCGAGCGCGGTATTCGGTGGCGCGCTCGCTTCCCGCATCCCCTCATCGGATGGGGTCACTGCGCTCCCCCACCAGGATGAGCCCCCGGCGCTGCCTGCCGTCAAATCGACTACCCGCAGGCCGGGTGGCGTCGCCTCACGCGGTGAAACGCCGGCACCGGATGGCAGTGGCTCCGCGATGCACTTTCGCTTCTACGACAACCGGCAAAAATACCTGCTGTTCGTCACTACCTGCACGGAGAAATGGGTGGCTGCCCAGCGCGTGGAGCTGGAGCTCGAGCACGTGCGGCCGCGACCGCCGGCGTTGCGGCTGTTCGATGCGGGCGTAGGCGACGGAACCGTCCTCGCGCGCGTCATGCGTTCGATGCACGACCGCTTTCCGACGATTCCGTTCTACATCCTGGGGAAGGAAATCAGCCTCGAGGACGTGCGCCTCGCGCTCGATAAAATGCCTGATCGCTTCAACGAGCATCCCGCGACGGTGCTCGTGATGACGAACATGTATTACTCGGAAGCCCCCTGGCTCAAGCCCAATTCACTCGCGGCGGCCAGCGGCCTGGTGTGGAAGGAAGTGGCCCTCTCGGGCAGCACTGCAGGCCAGTTCGAGCGCCAGATCACCGACCTGCAGGGCTTTCTGTCCTCGCACTGGACGGCCAAGATCAGCATGACTTCGGGCAATCCGGTCTACGAGCGGCCCATCGTGCTGGTGATCTATCGCGAGGATCACGGGCTGCTTCTCGATGCCGTGCGCCCAGTGCAGGGCGCCGTGCGAGCCGAATTCGATCTGGTCCTTGCATCGCAGCCGTACCGCGCCAGGGCGCCAATCGAGTTCAAGGCCAGCAAGGTGGTCGCGCCGCTGGCGCGCGCACTGGGACCGGGTGGCCGCCTGATCGGCATTCACTCACATGGCGATGATCCGGGACTGGAGATCATTCAAGAGATCTGGCCGGGCGAGAATCCATTCCAGATGGATCGCCACGAGCTCCTCAAGGCGACCAAACAGGCGCTCGGTCCCGAGGCGCGCGGGCTCAACTTCAACGCTTATTCGGATCAGCGCTCGATATTCCGCTATGACATGCACACGTTGCCGTCGGAGATCACTTCGTCGATCGGCACGTCGACGTTGCTGGCGGCGTGGAATGCTGCGGTCTATGTAGCCCAGATTGAGGACGACCGTCTCGAGGCCGTGATGGGCGATCGTGGCTACCTCGACGCCACACGCGAAGTTCTGCGTAAGCACGGCCAGCTCTGGTTCAACAATGAGTCCTACGTGATTTCACGGCAGCGCTACACACCTTGAGCGCGGCTCCCAAACCCCGCAGGCCAAAGACATGACGGTACCCACGAATATCGATCTCGCGCGCGACGTGCCGCCCGGCTTACGGGTCGAGCATGACGCGATCGTGCAGCTGTGCCGGGACACCTCGGTCGAGATGACATTTCACGATGCGACCGGGCTGCGCGACGCCGGTGCGCTGTTGCCCGCGGGGAGCCGGATGTTCATCAGCCACCTGCCGCGGCAACGGTGGGAACAGACCGTGGAAGCGGCAATCGAGGTCAGTAACTGCGGCCTCAAGCCGATACCCCATATCCCTGCACGCCAGCTTGCGAGCGCGCGGGAGCTCGATCAGCTGCTCGAGCAGTTGGTAACGCGCGCCGCCGTTACTCAAGTGCTGCTGATCGCCGGCGACCGACCGCAATCGGTCGGCCCGTTTATGGCTTCGAGCGAAGTCCTGCGGACCGGGTTGCTCGAGCAGCACGGCATCCGCCGCGTGAGTATCGCCGGTCATCCCGAGGGCCACCCGCAAATCGGGACCGACGTCTTGCGCGCCAGCGAAGAGGAGAAAGTCCGTTATGCGCAGGAGCGCGGGTTCGAGGCCAGTTTCATTACGCAGTTTACTTTTGACAGCGCCCCGATCATCGAATGGGTTCGTGGTCTGCGTGCGCGCGGCATAAGCAACGGCGTTCGCGTCGGGCTCGCGGGCCCGGCACGACTCTCCACGCTGCTGAAATACGCCATGCACTGTGGCGTTGGACCTTCAATCCGCGCCCTCAGCAGCCGCACGGCAAGCTTCGGCCGGCTGCTCGGCGACCGTGGCCCGGAAGCCCTCGTCGGCGAGTTGGCGCGGGCACGCGGCCAGGGGCTCGACATCGAGGGGATTCACCTGTTTTCGTTTGGCGGCCTGTTGCGTACCTGCCGCTGGATCCACGCGGTCGGTCAGGGCCGGTTCAGGCTCGATGACGCGCAGGGATTCGTCGTCGATGAGACTGCGTGATGCGGCGCTTCATCCTCACCCTGTCGTGCCCGGACCGAATGGGCATTGTCGCCGCGGTGGCGAACTTCCTCGTGGCGCAACGCTGCAACATTCTGGACAGCGCGCAATTTGGCGACGAGATGCACGGGCGCTTTTTCATGCGCGTGTGCTTTGCGCCAGAGAGCTCGGCAGACCTGACCGCAGTGAGCGAGGCGTTTGCGCCGATCGGGCTGCAATTCGGCATGCAATGGCGGCTTTACGACACCGCCATCAAGCCGCGGATCATGATCATGGTGTCGAAGTTCGGGCACTGCCTGAACGATCTGCTGTATCGATACCGGATCGGTGCGCTGCGGGTCGAGATCGTCGCGATCGTGTCCAATCATCGCGACTTCTACCAGCTGGCGGCGACGCACGACATCCCGTTTCACCACCTGCCGGTCGATCCAGGCAACAAGATTCGCCAGGAAGCGCGGCTCGTCGACCTCATCGAAACCGAACGCTGCGAGCTGGTCGTGCTGGCGCGCTACATGCAGGTCCTGTCGCCCGAGCTGTGTACGCGCCTGCAGGAGCGCGTGATCAATATCCATCACTCGTTCCTGCCGAGCTTTCAGGGCGCGAAACCTTATCACCAGGCCCACGACCGCGGCGTCAAGCTCATCGGCGCGACGGCACACTATGTCACTGCGGATCTCGACGAAGGTCCGATCATCGAACAGGACGTGGCGCGCGTAAGTCACTCGATGAGCCAGGATGAGTACGTGGCGACGGGACGCGACGTGGAATGCATGGTGCTGGCGCGAGCCGTCACCTGGCACGTTGAACGGCGGATCCTGCTCAATGGTCACCGGACCGTGATCTTCCGCTGACTCACGGCGCGCCAGACATGAGCACGACGCAATTCGACGTGGTGGGGATCGGCAACGCCATCGTCGATGTCGTGGCGATGACGACCTCCGCGTTTCTGGAAGAGCATGAATTGACCAAGGGCGCGATGCTCCTGGTCGACGAGGCCACGGCGGCGCGAATCTATGGCGCCATGGGGCAGGGAATCGAGACTTCCGGGGGTTCGGCTGCGAACACCATAGCGGGTCTTGCGTCGCTGGGTGCACGCTGCGGGTTCATCGGCAAGACCTGCGACGACCAGTTAGGCGAAGTCTTCCGCCACGATCTCCGCGCGCTGGGTATCCACTTTCCGACCACGCCGCTGCGCGGAGCACCATCGACGGCGCGCTGCCTGGTGCTGGTCACGCCGGATGCTCACCGCACCATGGCTACCTTTCTCGGTGCCGCCACCCAACTCACGCCGGATGACGTCGATGCTGCCACCATTCGCAGCGCGGCGATCACTTATCTGGAAGGCTATCTCTTCGACCCTCCGCTCGCCAAGGCCGCGTTCCGGCGAGCCCGCGAACTCGCCCACGCCGCGGGCAAGCGCGTGGCGCTCACCTTGTCGGATGCCTTCTGCGTGGAACGCCACCGGGACGACTTTCTCGCTTTGCTCCGGAGCGGCGTGGATGTCCTGTTCGCCAACGAGAGGGAGATCATGAAGCTGCTGGGATCGGACCAGGCCGCTGTGATCCGTGCCAGATTGTCGTCCGATGTCGCCATTACCGTTATCACCCGCAGTGAACGGGGGTCGCTGGTGCTGACTGCGGGCGAAACGCACGAGATCGCATCGGTACCGCTGGCGCCGGTGCTGGACACTACCGGTGCGGGCGATCTGTATGCGAGCGGATTTCTTTACGGGCTGGCGACGGGGTTTGACCTGGCGCGGTGTGGCAAACTGGCCAGCCTGTGCGCGGCGGAAGCGATCAGCCACTTCGGCGCCCGCCCACAGTCGTCGTTGCGCGCGCTGGCAGCGACCTACGCCATCGGCGCGTGACGCGGCGCCGGGACCGAGGATTGGAGGAGAGCACATGAATGCGGAACTGAAGCATCGACAGGACTTCCGGGTGGCCGATCTGGCACTGGCGGATTGGGGCAGAAAGGAGATCGCCATTGCGGAAACGGAGATGCCGGGGTTGATCGCTATCCGCGAGGAATTTACTCCCGTGCAGCCCTTGAAGGGCGCACGCGTCAGCGGTTCGCTGCACATGACGATTCAGACCGCGGTGCTCATCGAAACGCTGCAGGCGCTGGGTGCGCAGGTGCGATGGGCCTCCTGCAATATCTTTTCGACGCAGGATCACGCAGCGGCCGCGATCGCCGCGCGCGGCACCCCAGTGTTCGCCTGGAAGGGCGAATCGCTGACCGACTATTGGGACTATACGCACCGTATCTTCGATTGGCCGGACGGCGGCCACACCGACATGATTCTCGACGATGGCGGCGACGCCACGTTGCTCGTGCATCTCGGCAGCAAGGCCGAGCGCGATGCCTCGGTGATCAGCCGGCCCACGAGCGAAGAAGAAGAGGCTTTGTTCGCCGCGATCAAGCGCACGCTGGCGCGTGATCCGCAGTGGTACTCCTCGCGCCTCAAGAGCATCAAAGGAGTGACGGAGGAGACGACGACAGGGGTGAAGCGCCTGTACCAGATGGCCAAGGAGGGAGCACTCGCGTTCCCGGCCGTCAACGTCAACGACTCCGTTACCAAGTCCAAGTTCGACAATCTTTACGGATGCCGTGAATCGCTGGTCGACGGCATCAAGCGCGCTACCGACGTAATGATCGCGGGCAAGGTGGCGGTGGTGTGCGGCTACGGCGACGTGGGCAAGGGATCGGCACAGGCTTTACGCGCGTTGTCGGCACAGGTTTGGGTCACCGAGATCGACCCGATCTGCGCGCTGCAGGCAGCGATGGAAGGCTACCGGATCGTGACGATGGACTATGCCGCCGACAAGGGCGACATCTTCGTCACCGCGACGGGCAATTTCCATGTCATCACGCACGGACACATGCGGCGGATGAAGCACAACGCGATCGTGTGCAACATCGGCCACTTCGACAACGAGATCGACATCGCTTCCCTCAAGACCTACGCGTGGGAGAACATCAAGCCGCAGGTCGATCACGTCATCTTTCCCGATGGCAAGCGGATCATCCTGCTGGCCGAGGGGCGGCTGGTGAACCTCGGTTGTGGCACCGGTCATCCGAGCTACGTGATGTCCTCTTCCTTCGCCAACCAGGTGCTGGCGCAGATCGAGCTCTGGGGCAACCCGCAGAAGTACCCGGTCGGCGTGCATGTTCTGCCGAAGCACCTCGACGAAAAGGTCGCGCGGCTGCAGCTCAAGAAGCTGGGCGCACAACTCACCGAGCTCACCGACGAGCAGGCACGCTACATCGGTGTCGCCAACGAGGGTCCCTTCAAGTCGGATCACTATCGATATTGAAGAGAGTTTTCGTGGCGCGCGCGGAGGCGTAATCTCCGCATCGAAAGCGGCCGGTCCTAAAGGACCGATCAGTAACGGGGCAGGCAACATGATGCGCACGCTTGAAGCGGCGGCGCGCGAGCAGATCGATGCGATCATCGGCCGTCTCAAGGGCGAGCCGGGGCCGTTGCTGCTGGTGCTGCACGCGATCCAGGAAGCGCTCGGCCACATTCCACCCGCAGCGGTCCCCGTCGTCGCCGAGGGGTTGAACCTTTCGCGCGCCGAAGTGCACGGCGTCATCAGTTTTTATCATTACTTTCGTGACCATCCGGCGGGACGGCACACGGTGCGCATCTGCAGGGCCGAGGCGTGCCAGTCGATGAACGGCGAGGCGCTGGCGGAACACGCCAAGCGCACGCTCGGCATTGATTTCCATCAGACCACGGCCGGCGGCGAGTTCTCGCTCGAACCGGTGTATTGCCTGGGAAATTGCGCCTGCTCACCCGCGGTGATGATCGATCGCGAGCTCTTCGGTCGTGTCACTCCGGAGCGCTTCGAGGAACTGGTGGCGCGGTTGGGGCGGCGTTCATGACGATGACCGTCTACGTCCCACGCGATGCCAGCGCTCTGTCATTGGGGGCCGGCGAAGTCGCCGCTGCGATCCTTGCGCACGTGCGCAATCACAAGCTCGACGTGAAGGTGTGTCGCGTGGGTTCGCGCGGGCTATTCTGGCTGGAACCGCTGATCGAGGTTGCCACGCCCCGGGGGCGTGTGGCCTACGGCCCGGTTGCCACCGCTGATGTTCCCGGCCTGTTCGCCGCCGACTTTTTGCAGGGCGGCGCACATCGCCTCCTTCTCGGGCTGTCGGACCAGATTCCGTACCTCGTCAATCAGCAACGGCTGACCTTCGCGCGTGTCGGCGTCATCGATCCCTTGTCGCTCGCGGAGTATCAGGCGCACGACGGCTACCGCGGACTGGAACGCGCGTTGGCGCTGGGCGGTACCGACATCGTCAAAATGCTCATCGACTCGGGTCTGCGTGGACGCGGCGGTGCAGCGTTTCCCACGGGGATCAAGTGGAAGACCGTGCTCGAGCAGACCACTTCGCGAAAGTACATCGCCTGCAATGCGGACGAGGGCGATTCGGGGACGTTCGCCGACCGCATGTTGATGGAAGGCGACCCGTTCTCGCTGATCGAGGGCATGACCATCGCGGGTGTCGCGGTCGGCGCGACTCAGGGCTACATCTATCTGCGTGTCGAGTACCCGCATGCCCACGATGTGCTTCGTGACGCGATCGCGATCGCGTATCGGGAGGGCTACCTGGGGAGCGACATTCGCGGCAGCGGTAAACGCTTCGATCTCGAGGTTCGTCTCGGGGCGGGCGCCTACATTTGCGGCGAAGAGACCTCCATGCTCGAAAGCCTCGAGGGCAAGCGCGGCGAAGTGCGCGTGCGTCCGCCGCTCCCGGCCATCAAGGGTCTGTTTGGATTGCCTACGATCGTCAACAATGTAGTCACGCTCACCAGTGTTCCGGTCATCCTGCACCGCGGTGCCGAGTTCTACCGCGAGTACGGGATGGGGCGCTCGCGCGGGACGCTCCCGATCCAGCTTGCGGGAAACATCCAGCGCGGTGGTCTCATCGAGCGCGCTTTCGGCGTCACCTTGCGGGAGCTCCTGTACGACTATGGCGGGGGCTCGGCAAGCGGACGCCCGATCCGGGCAGTGCAGGTGGGCGGGCCGCTCGGTGCCTACATTCCCGAGTCGCAGTTCGATACCGCCATGGACTACGAGGCCTTCACGGAAATCGGGGCTTTGCTCGGTCACGGGGGCATCGTCGTATTCGACGACACGGTCGACATGGCGCACATGGCGCGTTACGCGATGGAATTCTGCGCGCTTGAATCATGCGGCAAATGCACGCCTTGCCGAATCGGCTCGACGCGTGGTGCGGAAGTGATCGACCGCATCATTCAGGGCGTGGACCGGGAGCGAAACCTTGCCCTGCTCGAGGAATTGTGCGAAACGTTGTTGCACGGCTCGCTGTGCGGGTTGGGCGGGATGACTCCCTACCCGGTGCGCAGCGCACTCAAGTATTTCGCCGCGGATTTCACCGGGGACGCCAGGCACTGAGAGCGCCCCGATCGCCGCGACCGAAGGAGCAGTCTGATGTACGCGATTGATTACCGTGATCTCGGTACGCCGCCAGGCCCAGGTGAGGCGCGAGTCACCGTCGAGATCGATGGGGTTGCCGTCACGGTCCCGACAGGTACCTCCGTCATGCGTGCTGCCGCTGCCGCAGGCGCGAGCATTCCGAAACTCTGCGCTACGGACTCGCTCAAGGCATTCGGATCCTGCCGCCTGTGCCTGGTCGAGATCGAAGGGCGCAAGGGCTTCCCCGCCTCGTGCACCACCGAGGTCGCGGACGGGATGAGGATTCACACCTCGAGCGAGCAGCTCACGAAGCTGCGGCGCAACGTGCTCGATCTCTATGTCTCGGATCATCCGCTCGACTGCGAGAGCTGCCCTGCGAATGGCCACTGCGAGCTGCAGGACATGGCCGAGCAGCATGGGATCACCGAATCGCGATACGGACCCAATGGCGCGACGCAACGGCCGGCCGCGAAGGACACCAGCAACCCGTATTTCGCGTTCGATCCGGATCTGTGCATCGTGTGCTCGCGCTGCGTGCGCGCCTGCGACGAAACGCAGAGCACGCTGGCGCTGACCATCGAGGGCCGTGGCTTCGCGTCTCGCGTGTCAGCGAGCCAGCACGAGTCTTTCATCGAATCCGAGTGCGTTTCCTGCGGAGCGTGCGTCGAGGCCTGTCCGACCGGCGCGCTGAGCGAGAAGAGCCTGATCGCAATGGGGCAGCCGGTACAGGCGGTCACCACGACCTGTGGATACTGCGGAGTCGGCTGTTCGCTGAAGGCCGAAGTGCGCCACGAGCAGGTCGTACGCATGGTGCCGAACCGCGATGGCCGCGCCAATCAGGGTCATGCCTGCGTCAAGGGTCGTTTCGCATACGGTTACGCGACGCACCCGGATCGTGTCACCCAACCGCTGATTCGTCGCAGCATCTCCGATCCGTGGCGCGCGGTCAGTTGGGACGAGGCGATTGCACACACGGCGGCAGAATTCAAGCGCTTGCAGGCGAAGTACGGCCGCTTCGCGGTGGGCGGCATCACTTCGTCGCGTTGCACGAACGAGGAAGTCTTTCTGGTTCAGAAGCTCGTGCGCGCCGCACTCGGCAACAACAACGTCGACACTTGTGCACGCGTGTGCCATTCGCCGACCGGCTACGGCCTGAAATACACGCTGGGCGAATCGGCGGGCACGCAGGAATTCACGTCGGTGCAGAAGGCCGATGTGATCATGATCATCGGCGCCAACCCGACCGAGGGTCACCCGGTCTTCGCCTCGCAACTCAAGCGGCGGCTCCGCCAGGGCGCCAAGCTCATCATCGTCGACCCGCGCGTCATCAGCCTGGTACGAACGCCGCACATCGAGGCCGCGTTTCACCTGCAGCTAATGCCGGGCACCAACGTGGCGGTGATCAATGCCCTGGCACACGTCGTTGTCACCGAAGGCCTGGCGAAGGAGCAATACGTCGGCGAACGCTGCGAGACGGACTCGTATCGGAAGTGGAAGGAATTCGTTTCCGATCCACGGCATGCGCCGGAAGCGACCGAGGCCATCACCGGCGTGCGGGCTGAACTCGTGCGCGACGCGGCGCGGCTCTACGCCACGGCGCGCAATGCCGCGATCTATTACGGCCTCGGGGTGACGGAGCACAGCCAGGGCACGACCATGGTCTTAGGCATCGCCAATCTGGCGATGGCGACGGGAAATCTCGGCCGTGAAGGCGTTGGCGTGAGCCCGCTGCGCGGGCAGAACAACGTCCAGGGCGCGTGCGACATGGGGTCATTCCCGCACGAGTTCAGCGGCTACCGCCACGTTTCGGACGCGAAAGCGCGGGCGCAATTCGAGGCGGCTTGGGGCGTGACGCTGCTGGGCGAGCCGGGTCTGCGGATACCCAACATGTTCGAGGCTGCCCTCGACGGCAGCTTCAAGGGTCTCTATATCCAGGGCGAAGACTTCGCGCAGTCAGACCCCAACACGCAGCACGTCACGGCGGCCCTCTCGGCAATGGAATGCGTCGTGGTGCAGGACCTGTTCCTGGTCGAGACGGCAAAATTTGCGCACGTGTTCCTGCCGGGGTCGTCCTTCCTCGAGAAGGACGGCACGTTTACCAATGCCGAGCGGCGCATCTCGCGCATTCGCAAAGTCATGGAGCCTGTGGCGGGATTAGCCGATTGGGAAATCACGCTGAGACTTGCCAATGCGCTCGGCTACCCGATGCACTATTCGCATCCAGCGGAAATCATGGCCGAGATCGCCGCCCTGACGCCGACCTTCACCGGAGTGACGTACGAAAAGCTGGACCGGCTGGGCAGCATCCAGTGGCCGTGCAACGCGGCAACCCCCGACGGTACGCCGACGATGCACGTCGGCCAGTTCGTGCGCGGCAAGGGCAAGTTCTATCTCACCGGCTACGTTCCGACGGACGAGCGCACCACGAGCCGTTTCCCGCTCATCCTGACCACCGGCCGCGTGCTGACGCAGTACAACGTCGGCGCGCAGACGCGCCGCACCGCCAATGTCGTCTGGCACGCGGAGGACCGGCTGGAGATTCATCCGCACGATGCCGAAGTCCGCGGCATCAAGAACGGTGACTGGGTCGGGATCGCAAGCCGCGCGGGCGAAACGGTAATGCGCGCGACGCTGACCGATCGCGTCAATCCGGGCGTGGCCTATACGACGTTTCACTTCCCCGAGTCAGGTGCCAACCTGGTCACCACCGAGTTTTCGGACTGGGCCACGAACTGCCCGGAGTACAAGGTGACGGCCGTGCAGGTCGTGCGCGTCGATCAGCCGAAGGCCTGGCAGACCCGGCACCGTGAGTCCAAGGCGAAGCGCGCGCCGGTGCGGGCCGCCGATGTCGGCTATGGCGAATGACGAGGGCAGGCGGAGAGCGGTCACCAAGGTCCCTCCCGCCACGTCCTGCACCGTCACCGTCCGGCGTTGGCGCGACGGCAAGACCGAGACGGCACAGGATGAGGTCGCCGAAGAGGCCGCGGTGGCTTTCAGCTATAACGGTGTCGCCCACGTCGTGATGCTGGCGACGCCGGCGGACCTCCAGGATCTGGCTACGGGCTTCACCCTGAGCGAGGCGGTCGTTTCGCGCGGCGACGAGATTCGCTCTGTCGAGGTCGTGTCCGCGAACGACGCGCTGGAAGTCCACATCAATATTGCGACGGGTCGATTCTCGGAGCTCCTGACACGCCGGCGCAATCTGGCTGCGCGCAGTGGTTGCGGTCTGTGTGGAAGCGAAACCGTGGAGCAGGCCATTCGTCAACCCGAGCCGATCACGCGCGGCGTCACGGTCACCATCGGCGATCTGCATCGCGCCCTCGCCGATCTGCGCAGCCGGCAGCCGATCAACGCGCGCACCGGCAGCGTGCACGCCGCGGCCTGGGTCCTGCCCGGCAGCGGTATTCAGCTCGTTCGCGAAGATGTCGGGCGGCACAACGCGCTCGACAAAGTGATCGGCGCTCTGGTGCGAACCGGTGCGGATTTCGCCAGCGGCTATCTGATCGTGACCAGCCGCGCAAGCTACGAGATGGTGCAGAAAGCCGCGATTGTGGGTGTGTCGTTCCTTGCAGCGGTGTCCGCGCCGACCGCGCTGGCTGTCCGGCTGGCGGAGCGCAGCGGTCTCACGCTGGTCGGTTTTGCGCGCGAGCGGCAGCACGTCGTGTATTCGCATCGCGAGCGGCTGGTTGCCTGACGGCCGCATCGATGAACATTCAACGGCTGGTCAAGATGGCGAATGATATCGGCGATTTTTTCGCAGCCGAGGCCGATCGTACCCAGGCCGCACGCGAAGTCGCCAGTCATCTCAAGCGATTCTGGGATCCGCGCATGCGCGAGCAGATCATCACGCATTGCCAGCAGGGCGGAGTGGGTCTGAGCGACCATGTCCGCGACGCCGTGGGCCTGCTGGCCGAAGAGAAACGCTGAGGCCGCTACGCCGTTACCCGATAGTCGAGCCCGATTCCCGCCAGCTCGTAGCCGCGCTTGAAATCGCGGATATGTTTCTCCATCCAGCTGCGCGCCTCGTCGGCGTTGCGGCTGCGAATCGCCTCGATGAGGTGACGCTGGGCGGCGACGATGCGCGCCCGCGCCTGCGGAACCTGATCGATCATGCGCGCGAGGGTTGGCGACAACAGGCGAGTGAGGGGGGCCTGGGCGAGGACCAGCACGTGGTTCTGGCTGCAGCGGGCAAGGGTGCGGAAGAACTCGACGACCGTGGACACCGCGCGCCCGCTGTCGGCGCTCAAGGATTCGAAACGCGCGCTGAGTTCGACCAGTTCCTCGAGCTGCGCCGCTTCCCGCTTGCGCGCGGCCAGTGCTGCCGCCTGCGGCTCGATGATCATCATCGCTTCCCACACCTCGAGAAACGTCACCCCGTGCAGCGCGAGCGCACGGCTCACGCCGGAAGCGACGTCGGAGGCTTGCGGGTGAGCGATGAACAGGCGCTTCCGACCCTCGCGGCGTGCCACCAACCCCTTGCTCTGCAGCTCTCGCAGCGCTTCCCGAACCGTGGAGCGGTTAACGCGGAACTGCCGTGCGAGATCGGTCTCTGCGGGAAGGACGTCGCCGTCATTCAGGTCGCGTGCCATGATCTTCGCCTCGATGGTCGCGGCGACGCGGCGATACGCCGGTTCAATGTGGATCGGCTCGAAGAGGCTGCTCATGGCTCGGGGGAGCTTCTTGACGTCGGACTCTAACATGACGGTTGCACTGCACCATGCCGAAATATTGACTGATCGTCGGATTGTCGGACAGAATTACCACCCATGTCCAGCCACCCAATTGCGCTGTCGCCGGCCCGTCGGGCCGCGTCGCAGCCCGGAGTTGCCGTGATCGAATTCGATTTCGGACTCGGTGAAGCGGTCGACCTGCTGCGTCAAACCGTGCGCGCCTTTGCCAGGGAACGCATCGCCCCGCTGGCGGAGGAAATCGACCGCAACAATCGTTTTCCGCGCGAGCTTTGGCCCGAGCTGGGCGCACTCGGCCTCCTCGGCCTGACCGTAGAGGAAGAGTTCGGCGGTACCGGAATGGGCTACCTCGAACACGTGGTGGCCATGGAAGAGATCAGCCGTGCCTCGGCCGCCGTGGGGCTCTCGTATGGGGCGCACTCGAACCTGTGCACCAATCAGCTGCGTCGCTGGGGCACGCCGGCGCAAAAGACCCTATACCTGCCCAAGCTCATCAGCGGTGAGCACATCGGCGCGCTCGCGATGAGTGAAGCGGGTTCGGGATCCGACGTCGTCGGCATGCGCACGCGTGCGGAGCGGCGCGGGGACGGATTCGTGATCAATGGCAGCAAGATGTGGATCACCAACGGGCCTGGTGCCGACGTGGTCATTTTCTATGCCACGCTCGATCCGGCAATGGGGCCACGGGGTATCACCACGTTCATCGTCGAGAAGGGCACACCGGGGTTCACGAGTGCGCAGAAGCTCGACAAGCTCGGCATGCGGGGCTCCGACACGAGCGAACTCGTGTTCACGAATTGCGTCCTCCCGGCGCAAAACGTGTTGCACGAGGTTGGGAACGGATCGCGCGTGCTGATGAGCGGGCTCGATTACGAGCGCGTGGTGCTCTCCGGCGGACCGCTGGGAATCATGCAGGCGTGCCTCGATGTGGTGATGCCTTACATCCACGAACGCAAGCAGTTCGGCCAGCCCATCGGCACGTTTCAGCTCATGCAGGCCAAGGTCGCGGACATGTACACGACGCTCAATGCCTGTCGCGCATACGTCTATGCCGTCGCACGCGCCTGCGATCGCGGGCAGACCACGCGCTTCGATGCCGCGGGCTGCATCCTCTTCGCCGCCGAGCGCGCCACGGCTTGCGCTCTCGAGGCCATTCAGGCACTCGGCGCCAATGGCTATGTGAACGATTATCCCGCCGGCCGCCTGCTGCGCGATGCCAAGCTGTACGAGATCGGCGCCGGAACGAGCGAGATTCGCCGCATGCTGATCGGGCGCGAGCTGTTCGAAGCGACCGATTGAACGGGCGCGCCGATGACCGTCATCCAGAGCGAAGTCGATCCTGAGTCGGACAACTTCCGTTGCAACGCCGAGGCCAACCGTGCGCTGGCGCATGATCTGCGCAGGTTAGTGGCGCGCATCAGCGAGGGCGGCAGTGCCGAGGCCCGTGAGCGACACCGTTCGCGCGGCAAGCTGCTCGTGCGCGAGCGCATCGATCGGCTGCTCGACCCCGGATCGCCGTTCCTGGAGATCGGTCAGCTCGCCGGCCATGAGCTTTACGGCGAATGGATCCCCGCGGCAGGCCTCGTGGCCGGAATCGGACGCATTACCGGTATCGAGTGCATGATCGTCGCCAACGATGCGACGGTGAAGGGCGGCAGCTACTGCCCTGTGACCGTCAAGAAACACCTCCGCGCGCAGGAGATCGCGCTCGACAATAACTTGCCGTGCGTCTACCTGGTCGATTCCGGCGGTGCCTTCCTGCCGTTGCAGGACGAGGTCTTTCCGGATCGCGAGCATTTCGGCCGCATCTTCTACAACCAGGCGCAACTCTCGGCCCGTGCCATTCCGCAGCTCGCGGTCGTGATGGGATCGTGTACGGCTGGCGGCGCTTATGTGCCGGCGATGTGCGACGAGAGCATCATCGTGCGTAACCAGGGGACGATCTTTCTCGGTGGTCCGCCATTGGTGAAAGCCGCCACCGGTGAAATCGTCGATGCCGAATCGCTTGGGGGTGGCGATGTGCACAGCCGGATTTCGGGCGTCACGGATCACCTGGCGGAAGATGACGCGCACGCACTGGCGTTGGCTCGCAAGCTGGTCGGCAATCTCAATCGCACGCCCACCGGCCCGCCGACCCGTGCCGAGCAAGTGCCGAGGTACGCGGCGGACGAGCTTTACGGCGTGATTCCCCGTGACACGCGCATCCCCTATGACGTTCGCGAGGTGATCGCGCGCCTGGTCGACGACTCTGAGCTGGACGAATTCAAGGCCCTGTACGGCAAAACGCTGGTCTGCGGCTTCGCGCACCTGGCGGGTCTGCCGATCGGCATCGTGGCGAACAACGGCATCCTGTTCTCAGAGTCGGCGCTCAAGGGCACGCATTTCATCGAGCTCTGTAACCGGCGCCGCGTACCGCTGCTCTTCCTGCAGAACATCAGCGGCTTCATGGTGGGCCGCAAGTATGAGAACGCGGGTATCGCGCGCGATGGCGCGAAGATGGTTACCGCCGTAGCGGGGGCGACGGTGCCCAAGCTCACGGTAATCATCGGCGGTTCATTCGGTGCGGGTAACTATGCGATGTGCGGTCGCGCATATGGCGGGCGCTTTCTGTGGATGTGGCCGAATGCGCGGATATCCGTGATGGGTGGAGAACAGGCAGCCACTGTGCTGGCGGTCGTGCGGCGCGAGGGTTTGGAAACTCGAGGCAAGGACTGGAGCGCGGAGGACGAGAAAGCGTTCAAGGACAGCATCCGCGAACAGTATGAGCGGCAGGGGCACCCGTATTATGCATCGGCGCGACTTTGGGATGACGGCGTGATCGATCCGATCGATACGCGGCGCTTGCTGGTGCTGGCGCTTTCGGCCGCCCGCAACCGCGCGGATGAAGGCGAGCGGGCCTACGGCATCTTTCGCATGTAGCCGTGTTCAAGTCGGTCCTGATTGCCAATCGAGGCGAGATTGCCTGCCGCGTGCTGCGCACGGTCGCGAGGCTGGGTCTGCGCTCGATCGCTGTGTTCTCGGATGCCGACGTACGCGCACTGCATGTGGCACTCGCGGACGCAGCGGAACGCATTGGTCCGGCGCCGGCCGGTGACAGCTATCTCAACATCGGCGTCATCATCGAGGCCGCCCGGCGCGCGGACGCAGAAGCGATTCATCCCGGCTACGGGTTCTTGTCCGAGAACGCGGACTTTGCCAGCGCGTGCAACCAGGCCGGAATCGTATTCATCGGTCCGCCAGCCGCCGCCATGCGCGCGATGGGCTCGAAGATCGCCGCCAAGCGCCTGATGGAATCGGCGGGAGTACCCCTGGTGCCCGGCTACCATGGTGACTCGCAAGACGCCACGCGGCTCGCATTGGAGGCGGAACGGACCGGGTATCCGCTTCTGATCAAGGCTTCTGCGGGCGGCGGCGGCAAGGGGATGCGCATCGTCCGCCAGGCGAGTGAATTCCGGGCCGCACTCGAGGGCGCGAAGCGGGAGGCCATGAAAGCGTTTGGCGATGACCGCGTGCTGCTGGAACGCTACCTCCTCCGGCCGCGCCATGTCGAGATCCAGGTCTTTGCGGATAGCCAGGGTCACTGCATTCACCTGCACGAACGCGACTGCTCGGTCCAGCGGCGCCATCAAAAGATCATCGAGGAGGCACCGGCTCCCGGCGTGTCACCCGAAATGCGCGAGCGAATGGGAGCGGCCGCGGTGACCGCCGCGCGCGCAGTCGGCTACCAGGGCGCAGGAACGGTGGAATTCATCGTCTCCGACGGCGGCTTCTACTTTCTGGAGATGAACACACGATTACAGGTGGAACACCCGGTTACGGAGATGATCACCGGGCTCGACCTCGTGGAGTGGCAGATCCGCGTCGCAGCCGGTGAGTCATTGCCGCTTTCACAAGCGCAGGTGCCTCTGAGCGGCCACGCGTTCGAGGCGCGACTCTATGCCGAGGACCCCGTGCGTGAGTTTCTGCCCTCAACCGGGACAATCGTTCACTTGCGCTGGCCGGCGCCCGATCCCGCCGTCAGGATCGATGCGGGAGTGCGCCAGGGGGACGAGGTGACGGTTCACTACGATCCGTTGCTGGCGAAGGTGATTGTTCATGGAGCCGATCGTGAAGCGGCACTGCGCCAGCTGCGGCGTGCGCTCGAGCGCTGCGAAATCATCGGTGTCACGACCAATCTGGCGCTGCTGCGATCGGTCGGCGAGCATCCACAGTTCCAAGCGGCTCGTGTCGATACGGGGTTCATTGCCGCGCACCAGGTCGAGCTGTTTGCCGATCAAGACGGTAGCGCGGACGCGCGCGCAGCCGCGTTTGCCGCCATCGGTTGGGTACTCAGCCAGGCGGCGGTAGATGAGCGCGACCGCCGCACGCGCAGTCCCTGGAATGCACGCGACGGCTGGCGTCTCAATGCTCCGCCGAGAATCGAGTGCCGCTTCAGGAGCCATGACCGGTTGATCGCAGTCAATCTCGTGCAGGCGAAGGGCTCGTGGCACGCAGAAGTCGATGGCCGTTCGTTTGCTATCGATGCGCACTTCGAAGCATCCGACGAGTTGGCAGCGCAGTTGGACGGAAAAGTATTCTGCGTGCGCTGGCTCGATCATGATGGCCGGGTCAGCGTCATCGACGGGGGCCGGGTCTCAACCTTCGAGTGGGATGATCCGGTTGCCGGAGCATCGCGGGACGCGCACGCCGGGGGACTCACCTCGCCGATGCCGGGTCACGTATTGCAGGTCCTCGTGAAACCGGGGGAATCGGTGCGGCGCGGACAGCCATTGATGATCATCGAGGCGATGAAGATGGAGCACACCGTCATGGCGCACGCGGACGGTTTGGTGGAATCCGTTCACTTTGCCGGTGGCGACAAGGTGGAAGAGGGGGAGGTGCTGCTGGATTTCGCGCCAGTCAGCAGGGCCTGAGGTCAGGTCTGGGCACGCGGCAAGCGGATTTCTCCGGACGAACGCGGCTGGCGCAAGCGTCTGAGGGTTTCGAGCTGCTCGGGCGTATCGAGATCATGTGCTGCGTTGGGCATGGGCACGCGGGTCAACCGGTCGGTATGACGCAGCAGCAGCATGCGCGCGCCGCGATCGCCACGCAGAGCCATCAACTCACCGAAGCACCAGCGCGGGAAGATCGCGGGAACACCGACGCTGCCGGAATAGAGGCTCGCAGCGATCACGCCGTCCTGACCTTTCCACGCCGACATCAGGCGCTTGAGATCGTCACCCGTGATGCCGACTTGATCGGCAAGCATGATGAGGACCGCGTCGCAGGCGGGGGGCAGCGCAGCGATTCCGCAACGGATCGACGCGGCCAACCCTTCTTCCCACTGCCGATTGATGATGACCGACGCCGGCGAATGCTTGAGCAGCATCGCCAACTCCTGCGCGTGGGCGCCGAGCACGACGGTGACCGCGTGTCCCGCCGCGGCGACAGCGTGAGTGACCATCGTGTGCAGCAGGGGCCGGCCATCGAGCCGCACCAGCTGCTTGGGCTGACCCAGCCGCGTGGACGCACCGGCCGCGAGGACCAGGACATGAACGCTGGATGAGGTCGGGGTGTCCATACGCCGGATGATAGGGCATTACGGCCGCGCAAGGGCTTCGATTGCCGCGCGCTCGGCGGATTCCATCGTCCCTTTACGGCCAGAGGCGAGCGCGGAGGCAAATGTATAATCCGCGCGACCGAAACCCGCGAAACCGCAGCAATGAAGAGATACGTCGAAATCATCGAGGTCGGACCCCGCGACGGCCTGCAAAGCGAGCCAGAGGTGCTGCCAACCGCCACCAAGGTCGAGCTCATCAATCGGCTGGTTGACGCCGGCGTACGCCGCATCGAAGTGGCCAGTTTCGTCAATCCGAGGAAAGTCCCACAGATGGCCGATGCGGAGCAGGTGATGGCGGCACTCGCCCCACGGGCTGGCGTGACCTATGTGGGGCTGGTGCTGAATCGGAAGGGCCTCGAACGCGCGCTCGCGTCCGGGTGCCGGGAAATCGGCATGGTGGTGTTTGCCAGCGATACATTCAACCAGCGCAACCAGGGAGCGAGCACCGAGGAGTCGATCGCCGTGTGGCTCGAAATTGCAGCTGCTGCGCGTGCCGTGGGCGTGCGAGCGCAGGTGACGATCTCGGCGGCGTTTGGCTGCCCGTTCGAGGGCGAGGTTCCGGCGGCACGCGTGGTCGAAATCGCAACCCGCCTGGCACAGGGAAGCCCGGTCGAGATTGCGCTTGCAGACACGATTGGCGTCGGCTCGCCCGCGCAAGTCAGCGATCTGGTCCACCGAGTGCAGGCAGCCGTGCCGCAGATACCGCTGCGCGGCCATTTCCACAACACGCGTAACACGGGGCTCGCGAACGCGTATGCAGCCGTGCAGGCCGGTGTCGTCGCGCTCGATGCCAGCGTAGGCGGAATTGGCGGCTGTCCGTTTGCTCCCGCCGCAACCGGCAACATCCCGACCGAGGACTTGCTTTACATGCTCCATCGATCGGAATTCGAGACGGGTATCTCGCTCGCGGGGGTGATCGAAACAGGTCGCTGGTTGCAGAACGTGCTCGGGCGCCCGGTGCCTGGAATGCTGGTGAAAGCGGGCGCGTTCCCGGCGTCGGCTGAGTCTCGTCGCGCGCGCCACTCTGGAAAGTGAGCGATCAGTCCCCATCTTGCCCGCGCCGCATAGAACCGGGAGAACCGTAATGCCTGCCGAGTCGAAGCCGAATCCCGCCAGCCCGCCATCGGTACGCACTGTCGAGCGCGTCGTGCGCGGTCAGCCGTCGAGCGATGGTGCCGGCGTCAAGCTCCTTCGCGTTATCGGCTCCG
>DATBVX010000045.1:0-9910 GCA_036515135.1 Steroidobacteraceae bacterium | reverse complement strand
TATTCCTATACCGGACTACCTACTATGCCGGCGCGCGTGGAGGTACCTCATGGGTATGAAGGCTCTCTTCCTTGTCTTGACGATTGCTGCCCTCCGGGTTGCACCGGCAGTCGCGGGTAGTCCAGCGGCGCTGCCCAAAGATCCCTGTGCAATCCTTAAGATTTCGGAGATCCAGGCGCTCGCTCCGAACGCACAGATCAGCGACGGGGTTTCGAACACCGAACTGGTGGACCTCGGTTCCGTCGCCTGCGAGTACGAGTGGGGAGCCGGTAATAACGTGGCGTCCGGACGCTTCTACCTTAGCATCAGCTTCAGCGACGGTTCCCGAACCTTTCCAGGCATGAGCTCAGAACTCATCAAAGCGGGACTCCTGGCCAGCGTCAAAGCCGGCGACGCCCATGCAGCCGTAATCCCCGGCGTCGGCGAAGCCGCGATCTTCATGTCCGACGACCCAATCCGGGCTACGACGAGCGCGTACGTGAAAGGTATCCTCCTCCAGGTGAACTTCGAATGTTCCGACGCGCGCGCAAAGAAGGATCAAGTCATCGCGCTGCTGAAGTCGGCCGCCGCGCGACTCTAGCCCCCGCCCGCCTGATTCTGGCGACTGCTCACGCCGTCACAAACGGCTTGAGCGACACTTTGTATAGAAGCGGCGTCAGCGCTCCCCCGCTACCACTTTTCAAAAACCTCGGCGCGAACCGCCGGGGCCTTTCTTCGATAGGGAGGTGTGCCGTGGCCAAGCGCCAACGAAAAGCCTCCTTTAGTTGAGTTCAGGGCCTATCTCGACTTCCTCCGCGAACTCCTCGGACACCGCCAGATCACCAGCATCCAGGTCTGTCTGCATGTAACCGCGCCGGATCTGTGCAGCACCGCTGATCACTATCCGATCGGCAAGTAGCCCGCCATCGTCGAGCACTTGCTCCCTGATGTGCGACTGCCGTTTCTGTACGCGGCGCGTGCTTGCGTCCTGCACGCATCAACGAGGTTGTCCTGCCGCAAATTCACCCTGTTGAATTCCCCGGTGCCGAGGCGTCGCCCCGCGGCGTACACTTGCGCGTAACGAGCGGCCCACACCGAACAACAACACCCAACGTCGATTGACAATACATCCGCACACTCCGTTTACATCCTGTTCCGGGGAGAGACGGCAAATGGCAATTTCTCGAATACTGGTCGCCACCGATTTGTCAGCGCGCGCACGACGATGACGGAGTTGATATACGGCATGCTCACCGGCCGAGGCGTTCTTGTGCCGCTCGGCGCGTTTGTCATTGCCGGTGCGCTCGTGTTTGCCGTTGCCTCGCGACTCGCGCGTCATGCGGACGCGATTGCGGACGCCACCGGCCTCGGCCGGGTGTGGATCGGCACCATACTCCTTGCGGGCAGCACCTCGCTCCCTGAGCTGGTGACGGATGTGAACGCAGCGCTCCTCGGCGCCATCGATATCGGCGTCGGCGACCTCATGGGTTCGACGCTGGCCAATATGCTGATTTTTGCGCTTCTTAACTTGGCGTACGCACGCCGTCGCATTCTCCATCAGGTCTCCATTGATCACACCCTGGTCGGCGCTCTGGCAGTGGCGCTCACCGGGATCGCCAGCGCAGCGATCGCTTCGGGCGGCTGGGGCCGCATCGGCCACGTCGGAACCGAAACGCTGCTCATCGTAGCGCTCTACTTCTTCGGAATGCGCGCAGTGTACTCGTGCACGCAGCCGACCGCGCCTCCCGAGCAGCTTGTATTGGGCGAGAACAGTCGCTCATTGCTGCGCCGGGGTCTCGCCGGTTTTGCATGGGCCGCCGTGGGATTGGTCGTCACCGCGCCGCTCCTGGTGCTGTCCGCCGAGGCGGTTGCCGTGGAGAGCGGCTTGAGTCAAACCTTTGTCGGCACACTGCTCGTCGGCTTCACGACTTCATTTCCGGAAATCGTTGCAACCATCGCCGCGGTGCGCATCGGCGCGCTCGATCTCGCTATCGGCAATATCTTCGGCAGCAACGCTTTCAACATGTGCGTATTGCTGCCGATGGATCTCGCGTACCGGCAAGGGCCGGTGTTGGCGCATGCGTCGTCCGCGAATGTGTTGGTGGCGCAGCTGGCGATCCTTTCCCTCGCGCTGGGTATGCTCGCCGTCCTGGCGCGCGCCGGCAGGCGCGCTTCTATTGCTCACATAGACAGTGTGCTAATCGTGTTCGTCTATATCGGCAGCGTCTGGCTGCTCGCGTCCGGCAAAGGCGGTTAAACTTTTTCCGCCACACGCAACCTGGTGAGGTTGGTTATGGGCAAAATCCTGGTTCCGGTAGATGGCTCCGACGGTGCGCTGCGCGCGTTGGCGTTTGCGGTCAAACGGGCGAAGGAGAGAGCCGGAACGTCGTTACACGTACTGACGGTGCATTTGCCATTGCACGTCTATGGAGAAATCGCAATCTATGGAGGCGAGAAGCGCATGCGTGCAATGCTGGCGCTGCATGACACGCACGTGCTGCGCGGCGCCGAAAAGCGGCTGCGCCGCACTCGCATTGCCTATTCGACCGAAGCGCTTGAAGGCGAACCCGCGGAAGTCATCGCGCAGCGCGCCAAGTCGCTCAAATGCGATTCCATCATCATGGGGACGCGCGGCATGGGACGAATCGCTACGCTGGTCATGGGATCGGTCGCCACCAAGGTCATCCATCTGACGTCCCTGCCGGTAACGCTGGTGAAATAGCCCGGCGTCGGACCCACTTTTCCAGCTCGACGGTGGCGAGAATGACGAGGGCCGAAGCGATGCACACGGCGAGTTCCGCGGGTCGAAGCGGCACGGTCTTGAACAGCAGGTTGAACGCAGGTACGTAAACGACCGCAAGCTGGAGCAGGAAGGTGAGGATCACCGCGCCGAGGAGCGGGCGATTCGATCCGAAACCCATCGAAAAGAGCGAAGTCTGCTCGGAACGTATCGCCAGCACGTGCGCAAGCTGGGAAAAGCACAACGTGGTGAATAGCGCCGTCTGCCAAGCGGGCGAACCCAGGTGCAGGTACCAGGCTTGCACCCCGAGCGTGAGCGCGGCCATGAGCAAGCCTACGAGGAAGGCATGCGCGCCCAGACCGCGAGCAAACAGGCTCTCGGCAGGCGGCCGTGGTGGACGCTGCATCAGATCGCGCTCGGCAGGCTCGGAGGCGAGCGCGAGACCAGGCAAGCCGTCGCTCACGAGGTTGATCCAGAGGATCTGAATGGGCAGCAGCGGCACCGGGAGACCGAGAAACGGCGCGAGAAAGATCGTCCAGATCTCGGCCGAGTTCGTGGTGAGCACGTAGCGCACAAACCGCCGCAGGTTGTCATAGATGCGGCGGCCTTCGCGCACCGCGCGTACGATGCTGGCGAAGTTGTCATCGAGCAGCACGATGTCGGACGCCTCCTTGGCAACGTCCGTTCCCTCGATTCCCATTGCGACACCAACGTCGGCGCGCCTCAAGGCCGGCGCATCGTTGACGCCATCCCCAGTCATCGCGACGATCTCGCCGGCAGCCTGCAGCGCGGTGACTATCTTGACTTTCTGCTCGGGCGCCACACGCGCATACACACGTACGTCGCGAACGCGGCGCTCGAAGTCCTCCAGCGGCAGCTCCGCAAGCCGCTGGCCGGTCATCACATCGGCATCCGCTGCGAGCAAACCAAGACGTCGCGCCACCGCGCGCGCGGTCAACGGATGATCGCCCGTAATCATGACGGGGACGATGCCTGCGGTGATGCACGTGGCGATGGCTTCCTGCGCTTCCGGCCGCGGCGGATCGATGAGGCCGACAAGACCGACGAACTCCAGGGCGCATTCCACGGCATCCGCGGTCACGGGTAAAGGCATCGATTCCCACCGTCGTATGCCGATGCCGAGCACGCGCAGCCCATCCGCCGCCATCTCGTCTACCAGGCGGCTCAACTCTGATCGATCGATGTCAACCAGCGCGGTACCGCGCTGTGCATGTCGACAGAGATTGATGATGACCTCGGCTGCGCCCTTTGTAATCGAGAGAAAAGTGCCATCGGCCTGCCTGTGCACAGTCGTCATGCACTTGCGCTCGGATTCGAACGGCAGCTCGCCAACGCGCGGCGAGCGGGCATCTTCGGTGTCGCGATCAAGGCCGGCGGATTGCGCAGCGATGAGCAGCGCCGCCTCCGTCGGATCGCCAACCACCCGGCCCGTACTGTCGGTTACGGCGTCGTGGCTGATGGCCATGGCGTGCAGCAGCGTCCGGGCGGGCGCGGTTGTGCCGAGCGTGTTCGTGCGTGCGCCGTCGCAGTAGTACTGCTCGACTCGCATCTCGTTCGCGGTCAGCGTGCCGGTCTTGTCGGAGCAGATGAAGGTCACCGAACCGAGTGTCTCGACGGCGGGCAGACGCCGAATGAGCGCCTGGTTCGCCATCATCTTTCGCGCCCCGAGGGCGAGCGAGATGCTGACAACCGCAGGCAGGGCCTCGGGTATCGCGGCAACCGCCAGGCTCAGGGCGACCAGCAGCATGGGCAATGCTGGTTCTCCGCGAATCAGGCCCGTTGTAAATACGATGGCGCAGATGATGAGGACTCCGAGCGCGAGCCGCCGGCCGAATGCTGCCAGCCGGCGTTGCAACGGTGTCTGCATGGCACGCGCTTCACTCAGCAGTTTTGCGATGCGTCCGAATTCCGTGAGCATCCCGGTCGCCACGACGAGCCCGACGGCGCGGCCATAGGTGACGAAGCTGCCCTTGTGCGCGATGTTTCTGCGATCGCCCACCGGAATGTCCGCGTCCGCGATTGCCTCGACGACCTTGTCGACCGGAACGGATTCACCCGTCAGCGCGGATTCGTTGACGCGCAGACTTGCCACTTCAACGAGGCGCAGATCCGCGGGAATGATGCGTCCGGCTTCGATGACCACGACATCACCCGGAACGAGGTCGGCAGCCGTGATGGTGGTCTGGCTCCCATCACGCACTACGGTTGCCGAGGGGGCGGCCATCGCCTTGAGTGCGGCCGAGGCGCGTTCCGCCCGAAGCTCTTGGGAAAAGCCGAGCACGGCATTGAGTATGACGATCGCCGCAATGACGACGGTGTCGGTAAAATCCCCGATCAATCCGGAGATCACGGCGGCGCCGATCAGGATAAGAATCATGAAATCCGCGAACTGCGCCACGAGCATCGCGAACGGCGAGCGGGGCGGGGCCTCTTCGAGCACATTTAGCCCGTACTCCGCACGCCGGCGTGCGACTTCTCTGGCGGTCAGTCCTTCACGGCTCGTGTCGAGCAGCGAGTAGGCTTCCTCAGTCGAGCATCGATGCCAGATGACGGCAGCCGCCGCCGTATGCGCCCAGAGGTGCGGATGATGAATCGTAGTGCCCATTCGGTCCTATCACAGCAGTGTTCGACATAGCGATGGCGTGGCCGCCGACCTCTGTTCCACTCGTCAACCGGAATTCGATTCAATGTGTGACGCCCGACCAGGGCACCTTGCTCGTCGACCACCGGAGCAAGCGGATCTTTCGTTCGCGCATGGTCTGGTCCGCGTCGGCGACAGAGTTGCCCGGCAGGATCCTCAGCGGCTATTACCTCGCTCTGCGGATACCTCATCGAGGCGAATTGCCGCGAATGTCAGCGCAAACGCGCTCGAATAGGCATTGACGGAACAGCACAAAGCACGCCCCCGCTACCACTTTTCAAAGGCCTCGGCGCGAACCGCCGGGACCTTTTCATTTTTCCGCCATCGTCCCCGAAGCTGCCGCACACAAGAAGTGACGATCAGTTCGGCCATTGAATGCGGACCTGCCAGATCTCGATCCTGTCATCGTGCTCGCGATTGAAAATCAGTCCTGCGCCGTCTGGAAGCCATTGCGGACGGACATCAGTATAGGGGCTGTCGACGATGCGCGTCGGCGCGGAACCATCGGCGTTCATGACGTAGATCTGGTAGGGGTCTGAACGATTGGAGCTGAAGGCAATCTGGCGGCCATCCGGCGACCAGGCCGGCCAGCCGTCGAAGAAGGCATCTCGGGTCAGGTTGACCGTACTGCTGCCGTCGCTGTTCATCACCATGATCTCGGAATTGAACAGGGTTCCTTCCTTCGTTCGTTGCCGCAGCAGTCGTCGAAAGAGGATCTTGCTTCCATCGGGCGAGAAAGACGGAAAGGTGTCCCAGTTGAGGCCGTTGTCAGTCAGGCGCCGCAGCCCGGAGCCGTCGACGTTGATGGTGTAGATATCGTCATTCTCGCCGTCACCGCGCGTCGAACAGAAGACGACCTGTCGGCCATCGGGCGACCAACTCGGGTGGCTGTCGCTCGCTGGATTGTTGGTGAGATTGCGTGCCCCGGTGCCATCGGCTTTCACGATCCACACGTCCTCGTTGCCGTCGCGATCGGAGGCGAACACCACGCTTGCACCATCAGGTGACCACTTTGGCGTGGCATCGTCACCGGATCCCGCGGTCAACTGTCGAAGATCATTGCCGTCGAGCTGCGCGACGAACAATTTCGAGCCGCCGACGCGGTTGGACTGAAAGACGACGTGGCCATCGTGCGAGACGTGCGGATACGCATCGTGCACGGGGAGCACGGAGGTCGGCGAGGCGCGGACAGGCGCGTCCGCGGCAAGGGTCGTACCGCAACCCAATATGCAAAAAGCGAGGCCGAATGTCGCAGTACCGATGTGCGCGGGCGAGCGATGCAGATAAGACATGAGCGTCTCCTCGCAGAGAGGTCACACTGCGCCGATGGTGGGCAGGGCTTCTTCGCGTGGACCCTGTCTGCCGATGGCGGATGCGTGGCAAGGAGTTTATCAAGGGCCTCGGTGCAATCGCAGGGGCGTTTTCGTTCGTCCGCTATCGGACCCGGAGCGGACCATCGCTGATGGTGGATTACGCTCTACGCCACGAGGCGCACCTTCCGTTCGCGCAGAAGTACCTCGATTCGCTCCAGCAGATCGGTGCCCTCGAGACCCGCATCGGTGGCAGCCGCAGCCAGCGCGGCGTTGAGGCGCGGATCATCGAGCAAGAGGAGCGACTCGAGCGCTGCGACACGCATCTGCTGCGTGGCGCTCGAATCGGCCAGCAGCGCGGCCAGCGCGTCGCGCAGCTCTTTCGCATCAGCTCCAGACTCCTTGATCAGTTTGCCGGCGCTCTGCGCGGCGGCGGCCACGATCACTTCGCTGCGTGAAGCAAGCGCCTCGCGTACGGCCGGACGAGCCTGTAGCTCTCCGAGGTCGCCCAGCGCGATCAGCGCGGCGGGCGCGAGGGGGTTTTTCCAGTCTTTAATGATCTCGAGAAAGCGTGGGGCCATCTTGCGCACGTCCATTGCCCCGAGCACCCGGATCGCTGCCCCGTTCCAGGCCTCGTCATTGCTCGTCTCGAGAATCTTCCGTGATTCCTCGACTGCGCGCGTGTCGCCGATGGCGGCGAGTGCGGCAACCGCCCGCTCCAGCAAGTGTGGCTCCGACATGTGCTCTATGGCATACGGGTAGCCATCGCGGACGCCGTGCCGGCCAAGGAACTCCGCCATGAGGAGTTTCTGTGAAAGGTCGATCTCCTCACGCAGGCGCGGCTGGAGCGCTCGAACGGCAGCGGCTGTGTCGATATCGATCAGCGCTGAAATGGCCGCAGAACGCGTCTGGGCTTCGCGCGGATCAAGCATCATCGCGAGCGGTTTCACCAGTGGCTCGAGCGAGCCATTCTTCGGGAACTCGGCCGTGACGGTGCTGGCCGCCGCGGCGAAAGCTCGCCGCTCCTGTGCGTTCAGCGGCAGCTCGGCGAGCTGCACGAGCGTCTCGGCAGCGAGCGCCGGCGGCATCAGCATCGCGCCGTTGATTTCGTCCTCGATGGAAAGCCCGGCAGCCAGCTTCGCCCGCGCTCGCTCGGGGATCAGCGCCGCGGTGCGCTGTGGATCCGAACGCGCGAGCGCCGCCTCGTAGGCGCCTGCGTTTGGATGGTCCAGGGGCAGGCCAGCGAGTATGGAACCGAACTGCGCGTACTCCTTGCCAAATTTGCCGCGCGCCTTGATCTGCGCTCGCTCGACGGCAAGTGATCCGCCGGCTTTGAGCAGCGGAACGACCTTCAGTCCGAACGGTGGCAGCTCACCAGCCGCCTCGATCAACGCAATCTTCGCGGCGACGTTTGGCCGGTCCGGGGTGAGCGCGGCACTGAGCGCGCTTGCCGCCTGCTCGCGGAATTCTCTTTGCTCGAGGTAATCCGCCGCGAGCACGGCCTGCAGCGCTTCGCCGGCTGCCACACGCACTGCCGGCGACACATCCGCGAGATGCGGCGCGATGGCTTTGAGCGTCGTGCCTCGCTGCGCGGCAAGTAATGCCCGGCGCGGGAGCGCTGCCAGCAGCGGCACGGCGGCCGCGCCTCGCGCGCGCTCGAGCGCGTCGGTGAGCAGCGCCACACGCCGCATCCGATCGGGCGCAGCGCGAACCGCGAGCAGTGTGCTCACGGTCTCGGTCAAGGGATCGTGGTCGTCCCGCAAGAGCGGCAGCGAGCGGTCAACATCGGGGGCGACGTTGCGATTCTCATAGCCGGTCTGCGAGCGGCCCAGAAACAGCAGCCGCAGCTCGCCGGCCGTCACGCGATCGAGTCCGGAGCGCGACTGAAAGTTGCCGAGGTCGTAGCTCGTCAGCGTCAACCCATCGCGGGCGAATACACCCTTGAGGACGCGCACCGGCTTGAACTCAAGCTGATGCATCGTGCGCTCGCCCTTTCCGCCGACTGGCATCGGGATTTGTTTCACCTCCTCGACGTGCGAAACCAGGATCAGCTCCGAATCGGCGACGGCGGCCTCGATGTCCAGATCCCGAAACCACTCTTCGCGCGGCTCGATGGGATCCGGTGCCTGGGCGAACACGGAGCTGGTGACGAAGAGCAGCGATAGAATCTGTGCGGAAGAAAGCGTGGGCCTTTTCATACCGGCAATGTCCCGCGGTGGCGAGTACGGGTCGTCAAGGCCCCGAGCAACGGGAGCGCGAATTGAAACTGAGGCAGTTCCGTTCCGGAATGCTCGTCGTGCGGCCCGCCGTTACGAACAACGGCGCGGCGTCCGGTGCATCCCTTGCCGGCTTGCCAAGAGCTCAATGCCTGTAACGGCTCTAGCGCTTGTCAAACACCAATATGTTTTTGACAGCCTCGCCCCTGGCGTTCGTTCCGTTCGTCTTGAACAATATTTCCTTACCATCCTTCGAGATCACCCGAGTGGTGGTGGAGACCACCCTGCCGTCCTTCTTGAGCGTCGCTTCGACCGTGTCATTGTCGATACGCTTCAGCGAAATCGTATCGGCGACCGGATTCCCGGTTATCGGGTAGTCCTTGCCGTCGTAGCTGGCTGTGTAAGCCACTTGCGTCGGCTTCCCTTCCGCGTTTACACCATTGCTGATGTGCTTGACAGTTTGCCCGTCGGATTCGTACGTGCGAGTCTGGCTCTTTGGCGCGGGACCGGGGTCGAACGATGACTTCGCGAGGTTGAGTTCCCATGTTCCGTTCACGGGGTCGGCAGACTGGGCCACCGTGTGACCCACAGGCAATATCGTTGTTATCGCTGCTCCGAGAGTGATCATGCGCAAGAGTCGATTCATCAAACTCCTCCTTCCCCGTGGCGTCGTTGGATGTCGAGTTGTTGCTTGAGCGTGTTGACTATGCGCTTCAGGAAAGGCCGTGAGCAAGATTTGTTGCGCCGTTACGCGTGAATGGATCGCGACCGTCGGCAGTCGTTTCCAGAAAAAGTGCTGGTTTATACTTCCTGCACATCGGAGTTCGCGCGGATGACGCTCATCGGACACATCAAGGAGATCTGGCGCTACCCCGTCAAATCCATGCGCGGCGAGCGCCTGGAATCCTGCGCGATCGGCGACAAGGGTTTGTCCGGAGATCGAGGCTGGGCGGTGCGCGACGAAATGGCCGGCGAGATCCGCGGCGGGCGCCAGATCCCACGG
>DATBVX010000044.1:0-28207 GCA_036515135.1 Steroidobacteraceae bacterium | reverse complement strand
AAAAGCGGACGCGGCGGCAGGAGCCGCCGCATCCACGACAAGCGCCTCACTGGACCCGGATCTGAACGCTCTTGGCCTTCTCGGCCTTGATCTTCGGGATGTGCACGTATAACACCCCATCTTTGCTTTCGGCGCGGATTGCCTTGTCGTCGACGTTCTCCGGCAAACCGAAGCTGCGCGAGAACGTGCCATAGAAACGCTCTACGCGGTGGCGCTTCTCGTCCGTCTCTTCCTTTTCCTGCTTACGCTCGCCCATGATGGTAATGACACCATCATCGAGCGTGATATTGACATCTTCGCGCTTGACCCCTGGCAGCTCCGCCTTGACGAGGTATTCCTTCTCGGTTTCGGAGATGTCGGCGGCCGGCGCCCATTCGAACTTGCCGCTCTCTTCGTCGAACAGCCGTGGCCAGCGCCCGACCACGGAGGGTGCGGCTCTTTCGAAGAATTCATCAAACCCCTTGAAAGGTTCCCACCGTATGAGACTCATGACTAAACCTCCTTTTCACTGGACCCAGTCCACTCTTGCAGTCGCGCTATCTGCGTATAGAGTGCGCCCGCGCGATGCCGCATCCAATCCGTGAGGCCCGCAGTTCCACTGCGGCAATTCCGTATCGACCGCAGCCGCCCGGCGCGCGTCATCGAGCCTCAGCCGAGCAATGCCGCGACCACCGTGAAATAGACGATGACCGTCAGCAGGTCCTGGACGATCGTTGCCAGTGGGCCGCTGCCGTACGCAGGGTCGCGCCCGAGTCGATGCAGCAGCCAAGGCAGCGCCAGGCCGATAGTCGTCGCGATGCCACTGGCCGCGAACAACGAGATCCCCACTGCGATCGCAAGCCGGGAGTCTTGCATGACGATCTGCGCGCCGACGGCGGCCGTGCTGCCCAGGATGCCGCCCATGAGCAGGCCGGTGCGCACTTCCCCAGCCAGCAATCGCCCGATGCGCGCGTGGCTCAGCGACAGGCCGCGCACTGTGATCGCTTCGGTCTGCGTGCCGATCGCATCCGCCAGGTACACGATCCCGGGGATGAAGAATGCGACCGCCAGATTCTCGGCCAGCACGGTTTCGAATTGCGCGATCACGAGCGCCGTCAGAACGCTGCCGGCAAGACCCAGGAACAGCCACGGCAACCGGTGACGGGCGCGCCGCACCGGCGGCGCCTCCAGTGCCTCGCGATTGTTCGCGTCCTCGCGCGCAATGCCGGCCAGCCGATGCAGGTCCTCGACGTGCTCGCGGCGCAGAATCGCGAGCAAGGCCTGCGCCGGCACTACACCCACCAGCCGCTTTTCGGAATCGACCACGGGGACCGAGGTGAGTCCGTGATGCAGCGCGACCGAAGCCACTCGCTCCTGGTCGGTACCGGCGTCAACCGACGGAACGCCCGTCTGCATGACTTCCACGACCTTCTTTTCCAGCGGCAGCTCTAGCAACCGGCCGAGAGCCAGTTGGCCCAGCACGCGCTGGTTCGAATCGATGACCACGATCGCGTCGGTGCAATCGAAGTGTTGGCCGCGAATCGCGATCTGCACTTCCCCAACTGTGGCATCGGGTGTCGTAACCGGGACGACCTTTGCCAGATGCCAGTGCGCGGCATCCGCTTTCGGTCGAGACCGGGCAACGCGCCGCTTCTCGCCGCTCTTTGGGTCGTGCGCGCTAACCATATGTCGCGCGTCCGTCGCCGCGATGTGACCGCGCGGCCCGTGGAATGGCCCGCAGGAGCCCCGTAACGGCGACAGCAGCGACGCCGGCGAGCGCGGCAACGAGAACTGCTGCTGCCCCAGGGGTTTCGAATCGGAAGGCATCGGCGATGGCCGGCACCTCGAGAACCGCAACCAGCGCCGCGATGGCGCCCACCGTGATCCACCGGAACGCACGGTTCGGGCGCAGCAGGACCGTGGTAATCGAGTCCGATCGCGCTCGGCTCACCAGGATCAGCATCAGGTTGCTGGTGACGAGCACGACGAATCCGAGCGCGCGCGCCTGCCCCTCGGGCACCAGGACCAGGGCGATGCCGTACACAAGGGCCACGGCAGCCAGGCTCGCGATCCCGAGCACCGCGCTTTCGAACAGCATCGCTCCAGAGAACAGGCGCTCCCGCGAATTGCGCGGCGGCCGCCGCATGACCTCCTCGCCACGCTGCTCACTCTCAAAAACCAGCGAGCAGGCGGGATCGATCACGAACTCGAGGAACACGACGTGCAGAGGAAAGAGCAGCAGCGGCCAGCCGAACAGCAGCGGCAGCAATCCGGCGCCCGCGAGCGGGATATGCACGGCGAGAAGGTAGCTCATGGCATTGCGGATGTTCTCGTAGATCCGTCGGCCCACACGAATGCCCGTCACCAGCCCGGTGAAGTCATCGTCCACCAGAACCAGTGCCGCTGCCTCGCGCGCCACATCCGAGCCCCTGCTGCCCATGGCGATGCCGATGTCCGCAGCTTTCAGCGCCGGGGCGTCGTTGACCCCGTCGCCGGTCATGGCGACGAGCTCGCCGTTGGCGCGCAGCGCGCGGACGAGGCGCAGTTTTTCAGCGGGCGGAGTGCGCGCATACACATTGACCACTGCTGCGCGCTCACGAAGCGTCGCCTCGTCCATGGATGCGAGTTCCCCCCCCGTGAGAACACCGCGCGAATCGTCCAAGCCGACCGCTCGCGCGACCGCGCACGCGGTACCCGGATGATCGCCCGTGATCATGACCACGCGAACACCGGCGCGATAGCATTCCGTCAGCGCGGCTGGAACGGTCTTTCGTACCGGATCGCGCAGGCCGATCAGTCCCAGAAAACTGAGATGCAGCTCGTCCGGCGACGATGGCAACGCCCCACCGGTGACTTCGGCGCCCGCGATCGCGAGCACTCGCAGGCCGTCGTGCGCGATTTCGGCAACGCGCTCCAGCAAGCGGGCGACGACCGCAGGGTCGAGCCTACACAATCCGGCGACTGCCTCGGGCGCTCCCTTGGTCGCAATCAGCAGGCTGCCTGCACCGTCGGGCTTCCAGACGTGAGTCACGGCAAGTAACTCCGGTGTCAGCTCGAATTCGCGCACCAGGGTCATCCCACTCAGCTTTTTTGCATCCAGTGGAGCGTAGTCCTGCGCGGCCGCGGCAATTGCGCGCTCCATCGGATCAAACGCATCGATTTCGCAGGCCGCCAGGGCCGTTCCCAGCAAGCGGCTCATATTCGGTTCGATTTCGCCGAGCTGGCCGTCGAGAACCAGCTGCCTGGCGCCATCATCGAGCACCGACACGGCCATGCGGTTCTCGGTGAGAGTGCCGGTTTTGTCGACCGCGAGCACGGTTGCCGCGCCGAGCGATTCGATCGCGGGCATGCTCCGTGTGAGCACGCCGCGCTTCGAAAGTCGCCAGGCACCCAGCGCCAGGAACACTGTGAGGACGACCGGAAATTCCTCCGGCAATACGCTCATGGCAAGCGTAATTCCGGCCAATGCCCCTCCCACCCATCCACCGCGCGACGCGGCATAAAGGAGCACGACGGCGATGCATAGCGCGCCGCCCAGCAGCGCGAGCCAGCGCACCAGACGGCGCGTTTCACGGTACAAGGGGGTCTGCTGCGGCTTGAGCGTGGCGAGGGCGTGGCCAATCTGACCCAATTCCGTGCGCACGCCGGTGGCGGTGATTTCGGCTGTGCCATGCCCGCGCACGACCAGCGTTCCGGAATACACGCGAATGTCCGCGTGCGTAATTGATTGCGAGATGGCAACGCTTTCGGCAATAGGGCGCTTCACCACGGGCAAGGATTCGCCCGTCAGCAGCGATTCATCGACCTCGAGATCAACTGCTTCCCGCAGCACGCCGTCGGCCGGCACGCGATCACCCTCGCTCAGCAGGACGACATCGCCTCGCACGACATCGCGCCCCGCGATGCGCCGCATCTCGCCGTCACGCAGGACGGCGGCGCGGGGACTCGAGAGGTCACGAAGCGCTTCGAGTGCGCGTTCGGCGCGCCGCTCTTGCGCAACCGTGATGAAGACGACCGCGACCAGTGAGGAGGCCAAAATGAGCGCCTCGCGCAGGTCGCCCAGCACCAGGTACAGGGCCACCGCCACGCACAACAGCAGGAACATCGGTTCGGCCAATACGTGCAGCAAGGCGTCGAGCAGGCGACGCCCATGGGCGGCGGGAAGATCGTTTGGACCCTCCGCCGCAAACCGGCGCGCGGCCTCGGCGGTCGTCAGGCCGAGGCGTCCTGGCATGCTGCGGTCGGGCCTCATTCGAATGCCTGACGGCATTCTCGCCCTCGTCTCAGGCCAGCGCTGTAAGGGCGAGTACGTATGTGCGTAGGCATGGTTGACGGATTGTCGCCGCGAGTAGCTCAACCTACGATCGCGCAATTCCCTCGTCCAGCCGGGTGTGCCGATGAACGAAATTCGCCGAATTCTGGTGGCGATCGCCGAACCGAATGCGCGGTCGCAGCCGGCGCTCGAGAAGGCCGCGGAGCTTGCCCGTCGAACCGGCGCCGAGATCGACCTGTTTCACTGCCTGTACAACCCGTACGTGCAGAGCGAGCGACTTTACGGCGCGCGCGGGCTTTCTGCCGACATCGAGATGCTGGTGCAGGTTACCAGGGAACGGCTCGAGCAACGCGCAAGGTCGGTGGCGGATAGCGGAGTGCGCATCCGCACCAGCGTGCGCTGGGATTACCCGGCGCACGAGGGCATCGTGCGCCAGGCCATGCGCCACAAGTCCGACCTGGTCGTCGCCGCAACTCAGCGACATCGTGCCGCGGAGCGGCTGTTTCTCAGCAATACCGACTGGCAACTGATACGCGAGTGCCCGATGCCGCTGTTGCTCGTCAAATCACCGCGTGCCTGGACTGCATCGACGGTCTTGGCGGCGATCGACCCGCTGCATGCTCACGCAAAGCCGACCGCGCTGGACGCAGAGATTCTCAAGATGGGCAGCGCCCTCAGCGGGGCCCTGGAAAGTTCGATGCATGTCGTGCATGCCTACCCTCCGGCGCTGACGGTCGTGCCCGGAATGATGGCGGAGGCATTACCCGTCGCGGTGACGGGTCCGCAAGCACGCCGCTACGCCCGGCGCATTCGTCGCGCCGTCACGGCCCTGAGCAGGCGTCACGGCGTCAGCGACCGGCGAACTCACGTTGAAACCGGCGATCCAGCGACCCTGATCCCACAACTCGCCCGCCAATTGGGCACGCAACTCATCGTCATGGGTGCGGTATCGCGCTCCGGGCTCAAGCGACTATTCATCGGCAACACTGCGGAACGCATCATCGATCGCCTCGACTGCGACATCTGCGTCGTCAAGCCGCCGGGCTTTCGCTCGCCCGTTCCCGCACGGCCGCATCGGCGGCCGATGCTGTTTCCAGCGGTCTGATTCTCTCCGGCGCAGCGAACTCCGCATCCGTTCAGTGCGCGAGCTTTCGCAGCGCGCGCCGTGCTTCCTTCAGTGCGCGTTTCTCCTCGCCCGCAAGCAGCTTGCGAAGCCCGGAACGCAGCGGCTCAGCGAGCACGTCGCCGTGCCGCACCGTCCACTTACGGGCGTTGCGCGCATCGAGATAGCGACCAATTGCCTGTTGGGTCGCGCGTGCCGGTGCCGCCAGCCGCTCGCTGTCGAGCTCCAGTTGCCGGGCCAAAATCTCAATGACATAGCGATACGCTTTCGCCTGCACGCGTACGCGATGCAGTGATGATGCACGGCCGTCGACCTGCCGACGCGCCAGTGCGAGTGCTTGCGCAGATTCCAGCAGCATCACGCGTGCCAGCCCTCGCGAGTCGCTCGTGCGCGCGAGCTGGCCCTTCAGGTCATGCACCGACTGATCGAGCCGTTCGAGCCGCTCTGACCAAACCAGAGATTGCGTGTGCCGGTGCAGGAGCCGGCGTGCGGCGGCACGTTCCTGCTCCAGCAAGACCGCGAGGTGGCGCCTGGCGCTGGGTGTGACGGCGGAAAGTTGCGGCAGCGCCGCGAGCAATCCCTCACGGAGGACGTCGACCTCACGCACTGCAGCCAGTTCGTGGGACAACGCGCGCAGATCACGTATGCAGCGATCCCTGGCGCGCGGGTCGCGCAGGCCCGGGAGGGCAGCGGCGAGAGAACGGAGGCGGCGTGCTGCCACGCGCGTGCGGTGAACGGCCGGCGGGGAGGCATGACGCGCCACGAGCGCCGCCTCGCGGCGCAGCTCGCGATGCAGCTTCGAAAAGAGACTGTCCATTCCGGACGCGTAGGCCTTCAATCGAGCGTCTCTTGTTGTCTGGGAACTCAGTGCTTCGCGCCACGATGGACGGAGTTGACACGTCGCTTGAGATCGGCGCGCGGATCGAAGTCGAGCTCACGGCGCATCTGCTCGTAGAGAGCGCGCGTCTTGGCCGAGTCTCCTGGCGGAAGCACGATCTCGAGCGTGACCAGCTCGTCACCCGGCGGCTTGCCGGGCAGCCCTCGTCCATTGAGTCTCAATCGTTGGCCGGCACGCGCGCCGGCAGGAATCTTCATCTGCACCGAGCCACCGAGCGTCGGTACTTCGACCTGCGCTCCCAGAGCGGCTTCCCACGGCGCGACCGGCAGCGCCAGGATGACGTTGCGGCCCTCGAGCTGGAACACCGAGTGGGGGCGAATCGTGATCTCGAGATACAGGTCACCCGCTTCACCAGTACGGGTGCCGGAGTCACCCTGCCCTCGCAGTCGGATCTGCTGACCCCCCGTGACACCCGGCGGGATCGTCACGCGGACTTCGCGTTCTTTCAATTCCAGCCCGCCAGCTGCAGTCATCTCTGGCTGCTGCAGACGCAATGTGCGCACACCGCCATGGAACGCGTCCTCGAGATCGATTTCGATGCGGGCATGACGATCCTCGCCGCGCTGGAAGCGTTGCCCGCCGGCGCGGCCGAAAGGCTCGCGCCCTCCAAACAGGCTGGAGAAGAAGTCGCTGAATCCGGCCTGATCCTGGCCCCCGAACGAAAACTCGAAGCGCTGTCCCCGGCCCCAGTCGGGCGGCGGGCGGAACTGCTGGCCGGCGCGCCAGTCGCTGCCGAGCTGGTCGTAAGCGGCGCGCTTCTTGGGATCGTGGAGGACCTCGTAGGCTTCCTGCACTTCCTTGAACTTTTCCTCGGC
The DNA here is from genome assembly GCA_036515135.1 of Steroidobacteraceae bacterium. Taxonomy (GTDB): domain Bacteria; phylum Pseudomonadota; class Gammaproteobacteria; order Steroidobacterales; family Steroidobacteraceae; genus DATBVX01. The sequence continues at coordinate 21,119 of DATBVX010000044.1, read as the reverse complement.
GTTACGCTCCTTGCTGACGTCGGGATGATACTTGCGTGCAAGCTTTCTGTAGGCCCGCTTGATCTCATCCGCGCTCGCGTCGCGACCGAGGCCGATGACCTTGTAGTAATCCTTGAATTCCATCGCGTTCTCCCCCTGCAAAAATCTCACTCGGGACGCAATACCGCAAGGCTTGAAATTTCACTCCCGGCCACCATCCGTGCGCGGTCCCAGGTCGCCTGTTAGTATCTCCGCCCGGCTTGCCGGGCCCAGAACCCCCATCGGGCGACACAGTCCAACTGACCCGATTCCCGACTCATAGACAGGTGTTGATCCATGAAGCGTGTATTTCTGTTCCTAGTCACGAACCTGGCAGTGGTGGTGCTGCTCGGCATCGTCGCGCAATTGCTCGGCCTCGACCGTTACCTCACCGGGCAGGGGTTGAATCTCGGCGGCCTGCTCGCCTTTGCCGCGCTGTTCGGCTTTGGCGGCGCGCTGATCTCGCTCGCGATCTCGAAGTGGTCCGCCAAGCGCCTCATGCGTGTCCAAGTGATTCAGCAGCCGCGTAACGCCGCTGAAAGCTGGCTGTTCAATACGGTCAAGCAGCACGCCGACCGCGCTGGCATCGGCATGCCGGAAGTCGGTGTGTTCGATTCGCCGGATATGAATGCGTTCGCCACCGGTCCACGCCGTAACAACGCGCTCGTCGCAGTGAGCACCGGCCTTCTCAACGGTATGGCGCAGCAGGAAGCCGAGGCCGTCATCGGTCATGAAGTAAGCCACGTCGCCAATGGTGACATGGTGACGCTCACTCTCATTCAGGGCGTTGTGAATACCTTTGTCATTTTCCTCGCACGCATCATCGGTAACTTCGTCGATCGCGCAATTCTCAAGAACGAAGGGGGGCGCGGGCTCGGCTACATGGCCACGGTCATCGCGGCTGAATTGGTGCTGGGCCTGTTTGCCAGCATGATCGTCATGTGGTTCTCCCGACACCGCGAGTTCCGCGCCGATGCCGGCGGTGCGCGGCTTGCCGGAACCGGCAATATGATCGGGGCGCTCGAGCGCCTGCGGGCCGAACAGCTGCGCCGGCAGCCCGCTGGCTTGCCGGCCCAGATGCAGGCGTTTGGCATCAGCGCGGGAGTGCCGCGAGGCCTCCAGCGCCTCTTCATGAGCCATCCGCCGCTCGAAGAGCGCATCGCCGCGCTCAAGACGGTTCAGCCCCTCTGAGCTTGTCGGGCGCCATTTGACACGCGCTGCGCCGGCAGGCATGTAGCCGGCATGCCTGCAACTGTCTTTCCCGCCGCGGCACTGGAAAAGATGCGCGCGGCCGTCGGCCCAGCCGGCTGGCTCGACCAGCCTGTGGACCTCGAGCCTTACGTTGCCGATTTCCGCGGTCTCTTTCGTGGCCGCACACCCTTAGTCGTCCTGCCCGCCAGCACGCGAGAAGTCGCAGCGGTCATGCGTGTCTGCAATGAGCATGGAATCGGTGTCGTGCCACATGGCGGCAACACGAGTTACTGCGGCGGCGCGACGCCGGACGATAGTGGCACGCAGATCGTGCTGGCGATGAAGCGACTCAACCGGATCCGGGAGGTGGAGCCGCTCGACTGCAGCATTACCGTCGAGGCCGGTTGCGTGCTGGCGCAGGTGCAGGCAGCCGCAGATGTGCACGAGCGCCTGTTTCCGCTGAGCCTGGGATCCGAGGGCTCGTGTCAGATCGGCGGCAACCTCTCCACCAACGCCGGCGGCACCGCCGTACTCCGCTACGGCACGATGCGCGACCTGGTTCTGGGGCTCGAAGTGGTGCTCGCCGACGGCCGCGTGCTCGATGGCTTGAGGAGCCTGCGCAAGGACAACAGCGGCTACGATCTCAGGCACCTGTTCATCGGCAGCGAGGGAACGCTCGGCATCCTCACGGCGGCCTGTCTCAAGCTCTTTCCGAAGCCCATCGATACCGCGACCGCAATTGCCGCCGTGCGCGACCCTGCGGCCGCGATCGACCTGCTGGCGACATTACGCGCGGCGGGCGACGATACGGTCACGACGTTTGAATTGATCCCACGACTCGCCGTTGACCTGACCGCGGAACACATCAGCGGCGTTACAGATCCGTTCGGGCAGCGTTTCGCGTGGTACGTTCTCATCGAGCTCACTTCGTCGCACGCCAAGAGTGGTCTCACGACAACTCTCGAGGAATGCCTTGCCAATGAATCGTCGCGCGGCGCGGTGCTCGACGCGGTGCTGGCCTCGAGCCTGCGCCAGCGAGAATCGATGTGGCGGCTGCGCGAGACGATTCCCGAAGCGCAGCGGCGTGCCGGTGCCAGCATCAAGCACGACATATCGGTGCCGATTTCGGCGATCGCAGATTTTATCCAGCGGGGCGCTTTCTGGATCGCAGCGCGAGTCCCGGATGGCGAGCTCATTGCCTACGGCCATCTGGGCGATGGCAACCTGCACTTCAACATTCAACAGCGGCCTGGCACGGACACCGCTGCGTTCCTCGCGCGCGCGGACACGATTCATCGCGCTATCCACGATCTCGCCGCCGAGTATCGCGGCAGCTTCAGCGCCGAACACGGTATCGGGCAACTCAAGCTCGACGAGCTGGTGCGCTACAAGGACCCGGTATCCGTCGAGGTGATGCACCAGCTGAAACGCGCCCTCGACCCCAAGGGCATCCTCAATCCGGGCAAGGTTCTTCGCGCCTGAACCGGCGTCTCCGCGTGGAGCCGATCTCTCTGGCCGCCGGGTTCGGTGGGGTCCTTTCAAGACCGTCGGCGACAGGGCTCGTCGCATGCGACGAGCGTGTTTGCCGTGGACGGCAAACCCCGGCTTGCGCGCGCAGCAGGACGCGGAGCGCAGCAAGTCGCCGTCGGATGGACGTATTTACGGCGTTCTTGAAAGGACGTCCCGAGCCCGGCGGCTTCTTTCTAAAAGCTCGCAACAAACGAAAGTCGCCCCGCGCGCGGCGAGCCGGGCGTGATGTTGTTGTTACTGTGCGCGTTCGGAAAGTACTCCTCGTCGAGTAGGTTCTCGACGTTCGCCTGCAGCCTGAAAACATCGTTGAGGGTCCAGTAGAGCGCCGCATCCACGCGAGTGTAGCTCGGCAGCGTGACATTGCTCGCCGGCGTCGCCAGATTCTCGATCGCGACAAACTGATCCGACGAGTGGATCACGCCGAGACCGACGCCCCACGTTGGAGTGAAGTCGTAGCGATTCCACAATGAGAAGGTGTTCTCCGGAACCTGCCCGATCCGCGCGCCGCCAATGACAGTCGCCGATTGCGTCTGAGTGATCTCCGCATCCTGGTACGCATAACCGCCGGCAACGCTCCACGCATCCGTGAACTGGCCGGTGAGCCCCACTTCGACGCCTCGCGTGCGTTGCCCGTCGACCAGAATTGAGACCGTGGCATTGTTCGGGTCGGGCGCGATTACATTGGTCCGATCGAGCTGATAGACCGCCACCGTGGCGGCGAGCTGCGGAGCGATGTCCCATTTCACGCCGACTTCCCGGTTCTCCCATTCCTCGGGGTCAAAGGCCTCGTTGGTTGGCGTCAGGCCATTCATTTGCGCGCCGGCGCGCGGCAGGGTCGCCACGGCATAGCTGGCGTAGAGTGAAAGCGAGCTGGTCGGTTGATAGATAAGGCCAGCGCGCGGCGAGATCAGATCGTCCTCCACCACGATGCGAGCGGGGCTTGCCGCCGTCGGCGGATTGAGGTTGTTGAAGTCGATCTCGACGTTGTCATACCGCACGCCAAGGATGGCTTGCCACTGCGGCGAGAACCTGATCTGGTCCTGCACGTACATCGACGCCTGCGTGGTTTCGATGTGATTGAACGCCGGATTGGCACTGGCGGCGGTTGGCACGTGTGCGAAGTTCACCGGGTAATTCGCTCTCGGATCGGAGAACGCCACGTACAGCCGCTGGTCATTGGAGGCCGGCGTCGTCACGGGAGGCATGCCCGCAAAATCGAACAGCCCGTTATCGCGCCGATTGTCCGAATCCTGCCGACCGGCCTCCGCGCCGATCAGGAAAGTGTGCCCAACGTCACCGGTCTCGAAGTCGAAGACAACGTCCGTCTGATTAAAGAGATTCTCCCGGTCGTTTTGCTGGCCATACGCTTCGATGCCAACGGTGCCGTTGGCAGTTACCGCAGTGACCGCATAGACGTTTTGGTACATCTTGTCGTAGTCGGCCCAGCGCGTGCGGTTGGTGAGAGTCACACCATCGCTGAACCGGTGCTCGAACATCGCCGTGAGGGAATTGACGGTCGCGGCTGTCGGACTCTGGCTCGGATCGCCGAAGAAGGTTGCCGGGTCCGTATCGCTCGGCCGCCCCTGGAATGACGGGATACCGCGATCGGCAACCCGATCGTAGTCATAGTATTCGTAGCCAAAGCGCAGCACGGTGCTCTCGCCAAGGTCCAGCAACAGCGTCGGACTGATCCCGATGCGCTCGAACGTCACGTCGTCGCGATAACTGTCGGTATCCTCGTAGAGCGCTGTCAGGCGCAGCGCGAGCTTGTTGCCGACGGCGTCGCCGAAGTCGGCTGTAAACCGTCCACCACCCTCCGAATAACCCTCGACTGCGACTTCACGCACCCGCTCGCCGTTTGCCTGTCGCGTAACGCGATTGATCAACCCACCAACCGCCCCACGGCCGAAGATCATTCCGTTCGGGCCCTTGAGCACCTCGACGCGTTCGACGTTGTAGAGATCGCGAAAGTATTCGACGTCATCGCGGATGCCGTCGACGAACATGTCCGCGGTCGAGCCGTTGCCGCGAAAGATCGGGTTGTCGCGATTGCCTTCGCCCTGGGCCGCGCCAACTCCGGGAGCGTAGCGAACGACATCTGTCAGGCTCTGCATGGCCTGGTCCTGGATCTGGTCGCGGGTCACGATGCTGATCGATTGCGGCACGTCGCGAAGTGCCGCGTGAGTCTTCGTTCCGGTCGTAATGGCCTGCACGTTGTAGCCGGCCTCTTCCGCTTCGACGCGCACTTTGGGGAGGGTCTTGGCGTCGCTCGAGTCCCCGGAAGGCACATCCTGAGCGAGGACGATTTCGGTGGCGTCGGCTGATCCTTGCAGCACGGTCAGAGTCGCCACTACCAGAAAAAACAGGTAGCTCCCTGATCGATTGAACATAATTCACCACTCCTCATTGATAGCTCAAAGCTCTCTCGACTCGCCGGGTCGGAGTTGAGCTGGCTGGCTACCGGAAGTGGCTGGCGGGCTTGCTCAAGCGAGACTTAGGGTTCACAATATAAATGAGATCCATTCTCATTCGCAAGCGTGTTGGCTAGAACAGTGCGGAGCAGAAATTACACCGGTCGCCGGTTCGGCATTCCGTCGGTGCACAAGGCTGCTGCCGCATCGATCGTCCTGGCCGGCCACGTCCTTGCGATTTTGGCCTTCGGCAAACTGGGACCGTCGCTCGCCGACACCGTCACCTCCGCTCCACTACAGATCGTCCTGATACCGACCGCGGTCGCAGCCGTGGAGCCCCCCGAACCCGTCAAGCTCGAACCGCAGCGCGTCGATCTCGAACCACCGCTCGTGCCAATCATCGAGCTGACCGTCGACACGGCGCTCCCAACCTCGGCGATCACGATCGCAGCGCTGCCGACGCCCCTTGCCGATCCGGTGCCCATCGCTGGCGTGCCGGAACTGGTTTCCGATGTCGAGTATCTCGATCCACCGCGACCCGGATATCCGAGCGCGTCTCGCCGTCTGCGTGAACAGGGTCTCGTGGTATTGCGAGTTCTGGTGGACGAACGTGGCCGCGCCGAGCGGATGAACGTTTACCACTCGAGCGGTCACGCACGACTCGACCAGGCTGCGCTCGATGCCGTCGAGCGCGCCGAGTTCAAGCCATACGTTGCGAACGGCATGGCGCGGCGCGTATACGTGCTGGTGCCGATCGAGTTCGCGCTCGGTCGCGGTTCCAATCCCCACGGCTAAGCGAAGCCCTCGTCGGGCGGCGCGCGGCTGGCCGATCCATGGCCCGGCGTGCAAGAATCCATCATGCCGTCACGGCAGCACCGTCTTTCGCGCGCCGGTACGCTACTTGCGATACTCGCCGTGGTGCATCTGGCGGCCTGCTCAAAAGATGATGCCAAGCAGGCCCCGCCGAGCGATTCCGCATCCAGCGTCGCCGAGGGAGCCGCGCTCACGGTCGCCTCCGAAGACGGTGTGCGAATCCGCTACCGCGTATATGGAAAAGGCGATCCCGCGCTGATCCTGATTCACTGCTGGTCCTGCGATAGCGGCTACTGGGATCAGCAGCTCGACACGTTGAAGGCGCGATACACCGTGGTCACGCTCGATCTCGCCGGACATGGCGAATCGGGGACAGCGCGCGGTGACTGGAGCATTCCGGCTTTTGGCGCGGACGTCGCGGCTGTGGCCGGCCGCATTCGAAACCAACAGATCGTACTGGTCGGTCACTCGATGGGCGGCCCGGTGGCGCTCGAGGCCGCGCGCCGGCTGCGTGAGCGCGTCATCGGCATCGTCGGCGTCGACACCTTCACCAACATCGGGCTGCCGCCGCTTGCACCGCGCGAGCTCGAGCAGCGCCTGGAGCCGTATCGGCGTGATTTCGCCACGACCACGCGCGACAACGTCACGCAACGCTTTTTCAAGCCGACCTCGGACCCTCTGCTGGTGCGCGAGATCGCGGATGACATGGCTGCCGAGCCGCCGGGAATCGGGATCGGCGCCATGATCGGCATGAACAACATGAACTACGCCGCGGCGCTTGGCGATATCGACGTGCCGATCATCGCGATCAATTCCGACCGGCTGCCGACCGACCTCGATCGCATCCGGCTGCATGCACCGACGTTTCGCGTGAAGATCATGCCGGGCGCAGGCCATTTCCTGATGATCGAAGAGTGGGTGCGCTTCAACCAACTGCTGGACGAGACGGTTCAAGAGCTGCTTCGGGCAAGCGGCAATCCTCTCTGACGCCTGATTCTCCTGGAAACCGAGCCCATGCCGGAATTCTCTCCCTCTACCCTACCCCGCCGGCTTGGAGTCTGGACCGCCACGGCAATCGTTCTCGGTATCACGATTGGCAGTGGCATCTTTCGCGTTCCCGGCAGCGTCGCCCAGCATGTGGACACCGTTGGCGCGATGGCATTGCTGTGGGTGCTCGGCGGCGTCATCATTCTGTGCCTGGCATTGAGCCTGGCGGAACTCGCGACGATGTTCCCGCGCCCGGGCGGCGTCATCGTGTTCGTCCGCGAGGCTTATGGCCCGTTGATGGCATTCCTGTTCGGCTGGACCTTTCTCTGGATCAACCCGGCCTCATGGGCGGCGATTTCACTGATATTCGCCGAGTACCTGGGTCACTTCGTGCCGCTTACGGACTTCGGGCGGCGCCTCGTTGCGGCCACGCTGATTGCCCTGATCACGCTCGCGAATTATTACTCCGTGCCGATCGCGGCGATGGTGCAGAACATCGCGACCTCGGCCAAGGCGCTCGCGCTGCTCTCACTGGCCGTGGGTATCTTCCTGCTCGGATCGGGCATCGACGGAGCGCTGGCTGCGCCGATCAGTTTCGAGATCAGGGACGTCGGCGGGTTTGGCCTCGCGCTCATCCTGGTGTTGTTCGCTTATGAGGGTGCCGCCGCGTTCTGCGCGTTGAGTGGTGAGATTCGCGAACCATCCCGGGCACTACCGCAGTCTCTGGTCGTCGGGATGCTGGCCGTGATCGTTCTCTACCTCTTCGCCAATGCGGCCTACCTGTTCGCGTTGCCGATCGACGCGCTGAAGACCTCGGGCCTCGTGGCAGCCGATGCGATGACCAGAACGGCAGGATCGTCGGCGGCCAACCTGGTATCCGCGCTGGTGATGCTGTCGACGTTCGGGGCAGTCGCTGCGACCGCCATGGCGGACCCGCGCGTGTTTTATGCGATGGCTCAGGAAAAGCTGTTCTTCCGCGGCCTGGGACGTGTCCGGCCGAGGTCGGAAACTCCGCACGTGGCGATCCTGGTGGCTGGCGCGATCGCCATCCTGTACGTGATGGTGCGCGGGTTCGAGCAGCTCGCCACCGGATTCATACTCGGCCTGTGGCCATTCTATGCACTCGCCGTACTGGGTGTGATCGTGCTGCGCATTCGCCAGCCGGAACTACCGCGACCGTACCGGGTTCTGGGCTACCCCGCGGTGCCGCTGATCTTCTTCGCCGCAAGCCTTTTCATCCTCGGAAACGCGCTCATCGAGCAGCCCGGCATCACGGTTCTGAATGTCGGCCTCACCTTGAGCGGCATTCCCGTCTACTACATCTGGCGCGTCTCGACGCGGAACAAGGCCTGATCGGAGGTCATCGTGAGCCCGGCCGCGCAGTTCGACCGCCGTCCGCCCAGAGCGCGCGCCGTCCGCTTGGCGCTCCCGCTTGCCACATCACGCCTCGAGATCAGGGAATTCTCAACGAGCGATCTCGATGCGCTGTGCCAGTTCGTTTGCGATGCTCGCGTCACGAGATTCATGCTGCAGGCGCCGCGCAATCGGGACGAGGCTCAGGACTACCTCCAGCAGGTGATCGGCTATCAGAGCGAATGGCCGCGCAGCGCCTGGGAGCTGGCCGTGACACAACGCGAAGATCGGACGCTGATCGGCGCCTGCACGCTGACCATGCTGGCGGCTGGAGAAGCTGATCTCGGCTACATGTTCGCGCGCCGGGTCTGGAAGCACGGGCTCGCAACCGAGGTGGCGTCCGCCCTGGTACACGCAGCCTTTCGCGAGCTGAAGCTGCGGCGCATCAGCTCCACAGTCGATGTTCGCAACCTCGCGTCGATTCGCGTGCTGGAGAAGGCCGGCTTGCGATGGGAAGCGACCCATCGCCGGCTTCGCAAGGTGCGCGGTGAATGGCGCGATTGTCATGTGTTCGGAATCGCGAGCGCAGAATTGGCGGCGCTGTGAAGTTCCTGCCCCGCATCTTTACCCGCTGGATCTTCTGGGCCGCCCTGGCGGGCTTGCTGCTCGCTTACGCTGCAGTGGGATTCTTGCTCGTTCCGCGCCTCGTGCGCAGCCAGCTCGTCACCACGATCGACGAAAACTTCGCTCGAGAGGCGCACGTTGGCGAAGTGCGCTTCAACCCATTCAGCTTTGTCCTCGAGATCGATGATTTCGCGCTGCTCGACATGGACGGGCGTGCGATGCTCCAGTTCCGCGGATTGCTGGTCGATTTCGAGCTGATCTCGATCCTGCGCCGGGCGTACTCATTCGACGCGATTGCGCTCGATGCGCCCGGGGCACGACTCGTCATTCGACCCGATGGCTCGCTGAATCTGGCTGATCTCGCCGCGCGGAAGGGCGCACCGGCGCCTGCGGGAGAGCCGGAGCCCGCCGCGCTCCCGCGGCTCTTCATCGAAGCGTTCACAGTGAGCAGCGGGCGAATCGATTTCGAGGATCACAGCCGCTCGAGCCCGTTTGCCACCACGCTGCAGCCGATCACCTTTTCGCTGCAGAACTTCAGCACCACGGGCACGGGCGACAATTCCTACGTGCTGGACGCACAATCGGTGCGCGGCGAGCGGCTCTCCTGGCGCGGCACCCTGAACGCGAGCCCGGTGAGCTCGAGCGGTTCGTTCTCGCTCGCCAACGTACAGGCGCGCACGCTGTGGGACTACCTGCGTGACGCCGTCACATTCGAGATTCCCGCCGGCAGCCTTGACTTGTCCGGGCGCTATGCCTTTTCGCTGGCACGTGAACCGGTGGATCTCGAAGTCATCGGCGAAGAGATCAAGGTTCACGGGCTGATCGTTCGGCCCAAGGGCGCCACCGTCGATGACATCACGCTCGACGAGCTCCTGATTCGCGACGCGCGCATGAACGTCGCGGATCGGCGCGCATCGGTGTCCGCCATCGCGCTCAATGGTGGCAAGATCCAGGCCTGGCTCGACGCCGATGGCGGGCTCAGCTTGTCGCGCCTTGCTGCTCCGCCCCCTTCCTCCGCCTCTCCATCACCTTCTCCGTCGCCCTCATCCGTGCCACCGACCGCAGGCACACCCGCCGGTGAATGGTCTCTCGCACTACCCCTTATCGAGACCTCGGGCCTCGAGGTCGCGTTCGAGGATCGGACCACCGAGCCAGCGGTGGCCGTGAAGCTTGCACCCGTCGACCTCCGGCTCACCGACTATGACTCCGGCGGCGCGCAGCCGGTCCGTGTCGATGCGCGCATCGGTGTCGACGGTGAGGGCGAACTCACCGCTGGCGGCACCGTGAATGTGAGCGACATCGCAACCGCTCTCGATCTCGAGCTCAAGAACCTCGATCTGCGCGGCCTGCAGCCGTATATCGCGCGCATGACCGACATGACGCTCATGTCTGGAAAGCTGGGGATGAAGGGCAAGCTCGATCTCAAGCGCTCCGCGCCGGAAGCTGCCCTCGAGCCGCGCTTCGCCGGCACGATGGAAGTCGCCAAACTGCGGACGATCGACAATGCGCTCGAGGAGGATTTCATCCGCTGGGACGCGCTCCGCGTGCTCGGCATCGACTTCGATCAGGCGCGATCGCGTCTCGCGATCAGGGAGATCGTTGCCCGGCGGCCATATGCCCGCGTGATCATCGCGGCGAACGGCAGCGTGAACATTTCGCAGGTACTGCGCCCGGCGCGTTTGCAGAAGGATGCGGTTGAGTCGCCAGCCGGACGTGATGCCCGGGCGACGCCGTTCGCCGCCCGCATCGGGCTCGTCCGTGTCGACAAGGCTTCGGCACATTTCGCCGACTATTCGTTGCAGCCCAACTTCGCGACCGGCATCCAGGAACTCTCGGGAACGATCACCGGGGTGTCGACCAATCCGGATTCGCGCGCCGTGGTCAAACTCGACGGCAAGGTCGATGCCTACGCGCCCGTCACCATCGAGGGCGAGGTGAACTATCTCAGCGCCGACGCCTACACCGATCTCAAGCTGGCCTTTGACAACATGGAGCTGACGACCTTCACGCCCTACTCCGGAAAATTCGCCGGCTACCGCATTGAGAAGGGCAAACTTTCGGTCCGGCTCGCCTATCACGTCGAGGACCGCAAGCTCGACGCCCAGCACAAGATCATTCTGGACCAGTTGCAGCTGGGTGAGCGCGTCGAAAGCAAGGACGCCACCAGCCTTCCGGTGAGGCTTGCCGTCGCGCTTCTCAAGGATCGCAATGGCGTCATCGATCTCGATCTGCCCGTAAGCGGCAGCCTCGACGATCCGAAGTTCCGCTTGGGTCCCTTGATCTGGAAGGTCGTTGTCAACCTCGTGACGAAGATCGTGACAGCGCCCTTCGCCCTGCTCGGCAGCCTGTTCGGGGGCGGAGAAGAGGTCAACCAGCTCACCTTTGGGCCCGGTGGAGCCGAGCTGCAGGGCGAGAGCCGTGCGCGCGTCGACTCCGTCGCCAAGGCCTTGCGCGAGCGACCCAGCCTTGCGCTCGAAGTGCCCATGGTCATCAGTCCGGATCTCGATCGGCCCAAACTGCAGCGCGACCGGCTGCAGGAGCAGCTCGTGGGCGTCAAACGGCGGGAGCTGCTGGCCAGGCGCAAGCCGGTCGATACGCTCGATCAAACCGTGCTCGCGGATCGCAACGAGTATTTCCGCCTGCTCAATGAGCTGGCATCGCAGAATCAGCTGCTGACCGAAGAGCAGGCGAAGAAAAATCGCAAGGATAAACCAGCTCCGGAGATGCTCGAATCCGAGATTACAGCTCTCGAGGACATGGTGTTACCGCGTATCGATGTCCCGGACACGGAGCTTGCGGAGCTCGGCAAGCGGCGTGCGCAAACGGTTCAGGATCTGTTGCTCGCGAGCGGCGAGATCGAACCCGCCCGCGTGTTCGTGATCACCGCACCGCCGGCCCCGAACGACGCCGGATTGGTTCGAATGGATCTGTCGCTGCGATAGTCGTCGCGTTCACCAGCCGGCGTCGTCTTCATCTTTCTGCTCGATTCGCGGTGGTTGACGCTCGTCCTGGCGTTCGGCCGGACGATGGCCGGCGGTCCTGCGCAACAACATCAAACCGCTGAGCACGACTCCCAGCACCAGCGCAAAGAAAAGGACGGCGCGCAACATGGCTGCCGATCAACTCCCGCTTGGCAACACGCGGATGAGCCCTTCCTGGCTCGTGCTCGCCACCAGCTTGCCGTGGCGCGTGAAGATGCTGCCGCGCACCAAGCCGCGTGCTCCCGATGCGCTCGGGCTGTCGATCGAGTACAGCAACCATTCATCGACACGCACGTCCGCGTGAAACCACATCGCATGGTCGATGCTCGCCATGCGCACGTTGCCATGGACCATCGAGATGGCGTGCGGCAACGTCGCCGTGTCGAGCAGGTGGTAGTCGGACACGTACGCGAGCAAGCAGCGATGCAGCGTCTGCCCCTCCGGCAGGCGATCGACGGCGCGCAGCCACACGTGCTTGATGGGCTCGTGCTTTTCGGGCTTGAAGTAGTCTGGCAGGTATACGGGGCGAAATTCGAACGGCCGCTCGTGCATGAACACGCGCCTGAGCTTCTCCGGGATGAGATGCAGGATTTCGCGGCGGTAGGTCTCGTAGTCCTTGAGCTTCTCGGGCGCCGGCACCTGCGGCATCGTGATCTGGTGCTCGAGCCCCTGCTGCGGCAGCTGAAAGGACGCCGCCATGTTGAAGATCGGCTCACCATGCTGAATCGCCACCACTCGGCGATTGGAGAAACTCCCGCCGTCGCGGGAGCGATCCACGTCGTAGACGATCGGCGCGTTGAAGTCGCCGGGCCGCAGGAAGTACGCATGCAACGAATGCACGACGCGCTGCTCGACCGTGGCGTACGCGGCCATGAGCGCTTGGCCCAGCACCTGTCCACCGAACACCTGTGGCGAGCCGATGTCGCGGCTCTCGCCGCGGAAGAGATCGATTTCGATGCGCTCCAGCTCGAGCAGTTTGAGCAGGTCGGCGAGGCGGCGGTCCATGCGCCGATTCTACCTTGACAGCCTCGGACGGCCTCATTAGTCTCCCGCCTTGCGCCGATTTGAGATTCAGCTTGCGGGCGCCTTAGAAATACAGCTAAAGCGAAGCACAACCTGCTGGAGCTTTGGCTTGAGCGGGTTTTTTTTCCCCCGCCCGAGCCGGATAGGACGCCCGTTTTCCGCCCCGCAAGCCAGGTCGTCGGCACGCATCGTTCGCCGCCGGAGATCGTGTCATGTCCATCATCAGGTTGATCGAGATCGACGACTCGTTGCTGCAGCCACCCGACCAGGTGACACCTGCTGTGCACGATTGCTATCGCCGACTGAGGCGGCATCGTGGTCCGGCTGACGTACGACACCAGCTCGCCAGCGCGCGCAGCGCAATGATCCCGCCGCGTTCGCACCGACCGTTGAGAATCGTCCTTCTGGGTCTGGGCACGGTGGGGCTGGGGGTGTTTCGTCACCTGAGCGCTCGCCCCGATCTGTTCGACGTTCGCCATGTGGTGGTGCGCGACATTTCACGGCATCGCGACGACGGCGTTCCCCGCGAGCGCCTTTCGACCAATCTGTGGAGAGCAATCAACGAACCCGCGGACCTCGTGATCGAACTCATCGGCGGAGTGGATCCCGCTGCAGATATCGTGCACGCGGCCTTGCTGCGTGGGCGTTCCGTCATCACGGCGAACAAGGCCTTGATCGCCGCCCGCTGGGAGGCGTTGGCGGGTTACGCACACGAGCTGCAGCCGCGGCTGCGCTTCTCGGCCGCTGTCGGTGGCGCCGTTCCGGTTCTCGAAACCATCGCACAGGTCGCACGCGAGAGCGCGGTGACCCGGGTACGCGCGGTCATCAATGGCACGTGCAACTTCATCCTCGATGAACTGGCGCGCCACCGGACGCTGCAGGAGGCAGTGATTCTCGCGCAGCAGCGCGGATTCGCCGAGGCGGATCCACGCATCGATCTGAACGGCACTGATGCCGCGCAGAAACTCTGCCTGATCGCGCATGCGGCGTTCGGTGTGCCGTTGTCACTCGACGGCGTCGAGCGCAATGGAATCGAGGACCTGGCTCCCGATGAAGTGGCCCGGGCAGAGGCCTGTGGATGGCGCATACGCCTGGTTGCAACCTGCGAACGCACGGCGGGCTGGCTTCACGCCCGGGTGCGACCGGAGCGGCTCGAGCTCACCGATTACCTGGCCGGCGCGCGCCGCGAAGAGAATCGCGTCGAAGTCACGACGTCCACCGGCGCAAACGTGCGGCTCGCAGGCAGGGGCGCCGGCCGCTGGCCGACCGCCCTTGCCGTCATGGGCGATGTCTTCGACTTACTGGAGGATGAACTTGCCCTTCATGAGGCCGTAATGGCCTGGGAATGAGCAGAAGAAAGTGTAGTCGCTGCCCTTGGTGAGCTTCGAGGTCGGAAACTTCACCGAAGTGCTCTGTCCACCGCCGATCATCTTGGTGTGTGCAATGACGCGCGCATCGCCGGGTGGAATGTGATCCTTTGCGAGCCCCGCCGCGACCCCCGCATTGGCGACCGCCATGAACTCCGCGGTCTTGGTGAGCACCCAGTTGTGACCCATTGTCTGCACCGGAAGCTTGCCGACGTGCTTCAGGACGACTTCGACCTCGGTGCAATCCGCGGCGACTTTCATCTCCGCGACGTTGTACCTCATCAGGTCATTGCCCTCTATCTGCAAAGTGCAGGTCTTCGCTGCCTGGGCCAGGTCTGCAGCCAGCAGCAACCCGAGTGTGACGACGAAATTCTTCAACATGGATCGTTCTCCGCGGTTCATCCGGTTACGCCCAATCGCTTGTGCATTATCGGGCTCGTGGTCGTGTACTGCAAAAACTGTTTCCTCTCCGGGTGCAGGTAATGCTGAATGCCGAAGGCCGCCAGCGCCGCCTCATGGAACCCGCTCAGGATCAATTTCTTCTTTCCCGGATAATGATTGATGTCGCCGATCGCGAAGATGCCGGCAACGCTGCTCTCGAATTTCTCCGTATCGACGCGGATGCTGCGCTTGTCGAGTTCGAGGCCCCATGCGGCGATCGGCCCGAGCTTCGGGTGCAGGCCGAAGAACACCAGCAGGTGATCCGCCGGCAATTCGTGGTGCGCGCCGGCTATGCCAGCAACCATCACACCCTTGAGTGCGCCATCCTTCACAACGAGCTTTTCAGCAATCCCTTCGATGTATCGCATGCGACCTTCCGCAACCAGCTGGCGCATGCGGGCCACGGATGCCGGTGCTGCGCGAAATTCCGCGCGCCGGTGGATAAGCACGAGACTGCGCGCCTTGCCGCACAGGTCGATGGTCCAGTCGAGCGCCGAATCCCCGCCGCCAAAGATGACTAGATCCTTTCCGTGCAACGCCGCTGCATTCTTGATGCGGTATTGGATGCCGTGACCTTCCAAGGCCTCTGCACCCTCGAGACCCAGCCGTCGCGGCTGGAACGAGCCCAGGCCGCCCGCGATCACGATGGCACGCGCATGAAACGTGGTTCCGGTGGAAGTGCGCACGAAAAACAGCCGCTCGGTCTCGCGCTTGACCTCGGTCACCTCCTGTCCGAGATGGAACACCGCATTGAACGGCTTGATCTGCTGCATGAGCCGGTCGACGAGCTCCTGCGCGCCGCAGACCGGGAGCGCCGGAATGTCGTAGATCGGCTTGTCCGGATAGAGCTCCGTGCATTGGCCGCCTGCGTGCTGGAGCGAATCGACGATGTGCGCGGAAATTCCCAGCAGTCCCAGTTCGAAGATCTGGAACAGGCCGCAGGGGCCCGCACCTACGATCAGGGCCTCACACTCTATCGGCGCGACTTGTTGATCTTGCGCAGTCAATCACGGCTCCGCGGGACTCGCTGATCCGCAACGAGGGGCGCGCATTTTACCCGAAGCGAAGCGCGATCGGTGCCTCAAGGCGCGGCGAAGGCCTGGTTGGTGAACTCGCCGCCCATCGGCGTGCGCACCTGGATGAAGCCGTGACCAAGCGTCTCGTGGCAAGCATTGCAGGAGTCGGTGAGCGAATCGAACGCTGCCGCGAAGCGTGCGCCGTCGCGCGTGCGGATGGCGCCGTGGATCTCTCCCAGTGGCGGACCAACGAATGAGGGCACCAGTTCGCTCAGCGGTGTCGGAAAGTCCTCGAATTGATCGTTGAAGGTCTGCACCGCCTGCAACGCCTCGTTGATCTCGTGCAGCGAGTACGCCGCCAGCGTCCAGTTCTGCGCGTGCCCCGCGTAGTAGAGCTTGGCGTGCTGAGTCTGCACTTGCGCCATGAGGACGGCGGTCTCGGGCATGAGCTGATCGACGCGTTCGGTGAGCGCTGCAACCTGCTCTTCCAGCCCGGTGATGCGATCCGCCGAATCCACGGGCGGTGACGAAGATGCCGGCGGCTGGCAGGCGAAAAGCGCGCTGCACGCGACCAGGACAAATGCATGTACTGGGAACTGACTCATCGTGGCTCTCTACAGTCTTGACCTGATGCGGGCCATTATAGAGGCAGATGAGAATGACTCCTATTCATGAGAGTTCAGCGGCTCAACGAGCCCAGGAGCAGGCCGTGGAAATGATGCACGCCGCTCTCGCGCCGTGGCGAGTGGGGGCTCGGCCGATACGCGCGCGAACGCAGGTTGTGGTGCACTTGCTCGCAGATGCCCGCGTCCTCCCCGGTAGCGGCAGGCGAACAACAGCTTCTGGTGTCCGCAGCCTTGCGCGATCGGGCCGGCACGATGCCGGCAGACGTTCAGGAAGGCGCGCAGCGTGCCCGTGTCGTTGACCACGAGCAGGCTCTCGCCACAGACCTCGGTGGTGAAGAAATCGCCGGGCTCGGCCAGTTGCGCGGTACGGCCGACGAGTTGCCAGGAATTGCCGAACACACGCTCGACCTCGCGTGCATGCCCATCGGCATCCGTATAGAAGCTCGCCTCAGGCGTTCGCGCACGTGCAACGCTGACGTGAAATTGGCTCGACACGGAAGGTCTCGACTCGAGATCGGAGCGCGCATTATAGGTTAGCGGCGCCGCGGACGCAGCCGCACGACTCCCGATGCCGAGATGTCGTATTCCTCGCTGCGTTCGACAAGTCCCAGCAGCATCTTCATGCGCGCCGGCATGGCGGAAATGAGCCCCAGGACTTCCGAGGCCGCCGCTGGGCGCTCGATGTAGTAGCCCTGCACGCTCACGTCCCCACAATCGGCGAGGAAGTCGAGTTGCGCCGGCCGTTCGATCCCTTCCGCCGTGACCTGCAGTCCGAGGCTGCGGCACAATGTGATGATCGAACGCGCAATGGCGGCGGAACGCGCATTGGTGTCGACGCTCGCGATCAGGCTGCGATCGAGCTTCACCCGGTTGAGCGGCAGCTTCTCGAGCGAAGTGAGCGAGGAAAAGCCCGTCCCGAAGTCATCGAGCGCCACACCCACACCCAGTTCGCGCAACCTACGCAGCGTATCGATGGTCACAGCGCCGGTCTGCAGCATCGTTTCCGTCAGCTCGAGCTCGAGGCAGTTCGGCGGGACGTCGTGGGACTGCAACAGCGACGCGAGGCTGCCGATGAAGTCACCCGACATGAACTGTTGTGAGCAGACGTTGAGCGCCACGCGCGCCTGCGGCCAGCCCGCCTTGCGCCAGAGTCCCACGGCCTGGGCCGCACGCTGCATCACCCAGCTGCTCAGCTCGATGATGAGTCCCGATTGCTCGGCGACGGCGAGGAATTCCGCTGCCGGCACGATGCGGCCATCTCCCTGGCGCCAGCGCAGCAGCGCTTCGACCGCCACCGGCTCGTGGTTTGCGAGCGATACCTGGGGCTGGAAGTGGAGCACCAGATCGTCGACCTCGATCGCCCGCCGCAAAGCCTGCTCGGTCTGGAAGCGGTTCGATGTCGCGACCAGCAGCTCCGGGCTGTATACACACGCCCGATTGCGACCGAGCTCCTTGGCGCGGAACAGCGCCGCGTCAGCGGCGCGCAGCAGCGCCGCCGCATCTGTGGCGTGATCCGGATAGACGGCGGCGCCCGCGCTCATGCCGATCAGGAGTTCCCGCTGGTCGATGACCAGCGGGCGCTGGAATTCAGCCACCATGCGCGCCGCCCTGCTCTCAACTTCCTCCATCGTGCCAGCGTCTGGAATGATGAGAGTGAATTCGTCACCCCCGAGGCGCGCCACGAAACCGCTGTCCCCGATGGCAGCACGCAACCGCTCGCTGATGATCCTGAGCACGCGATCGCCGTACTCGTGCCCAAGACTGTCGTTGACGATCTTGAAGTTGTCGAGGTCGAGGAACAGCACCGTGATTCGCTGCTCATTGCGCGCTGCGCGTCTGAGCGCGCTATGGAGATAGGCGAACAAGTGCCGGCGATTCGGCAGTGAGGTGAGCGCGTCGTGATGCGCCAGCATTCGCAGCTGGCGCGTGCGTTGCGCGACCCGTTCCTCGAGTTCCGCCTGCTGTGAGCGCACAGCCTGCTCGGCACTGGCGAGTTCCCCGGCCAGGTGATTGAACGCCAGCGACAGCTCGTCGAGCTCGAGCACGCCACCGCGTGGCACGCGCGTAGCCATTGCGCCGCCCGCCAGATTGCGCGTTGCGGCCGTTAGTCGACGCACCGGAAGCATGATGCCGTACAGCATTGCAGCGGTAACCAGCACAATCACGGCCAGCACGATGATGCTGACGGTCATGATCATCCGTTCGGCATCCTGGGTCGTGGCGCGAGCTGCGGTCGCGGACCGCGCCAGCGCGCGCAGCGCCGGCTCTTCAAAGCTGACGCGGACGCGTTCGATCAGCGCGGCGCCACTGCCGGCGAATTCACGGCGTCCGGATTCCAGTTCGCTGTCGAGCTGTCGCACGGCGCCGTGCGCCTGTGAGGCGCGCTGAAAGTCCTCCTGCACCAGCTCGTACCAGGCGAGGCCCGGCGAGCGCTTGAACTCGTCCGAATGCTCCTTGAGCTTGCGGCGGAATGCCACTTCGCTGCGCGCAGAGTAGTTCTCGCTGCGGGAGCTTGGCTGTGCGAGCTGGGCGGTGAAGCCGCTACGAACGTCGTTCAGCGCCTGTGCCAGTTCGGCGAGCGAGCGACGCGCGAAAACATTGTCCCCGACGGCGAGTCCCTCGGCACCCGCTCCGGCGATGCGCGTCGCCAGTCCATCCATGAGCGACCAGCAGATGCCAAGCAGTGCGCTGCGGCGATCGAAGCGCATAACGAGCTCGGTACCATTGCGCTCATGGCGCGCAACATCGTCCGCGAGGTTGCGCGTCGATGGAAGGCTGGCATCGGCCGTCACGCGCTGAACATGCTCGGTGATCGCTTTCTGCATGCGCTGCTGCGCCCGATCGATGGCTGCATGATCGCCCGGATTGCCCGGCTTCATGTACGTGAGGACCGCGCGCTCGTAGCCGGCGATCGCATCGGAGAGTTCGCGGGCGCGGCGTGCAAGCGGCTCCAGCTCCTGTTGCACGCGCGTGACGTCCTGCGTCGCCTGGTTGGTGCTGCGCTGAACCAGCACGTTGCCGGTGAGAAACACGATGACGATCGCACCCAGCCCGACAGTGAGCCAGACACTGACGGAGACGCGAATACGCGGCGCGCGCTCGCCCGGTGGCACGACTGGAGTCGCATCCGGGTCGCTTGCGGGCCGATCCTGCTGGGCGTTCAGTTTCATGGGACAGCACGGGATTGCCGGGGATGAACTGTGTCCCGGGGCGCAGTTTCACGCCATGCCGCAGGTCTCAGCATTCACCCTAATCAGGCCGCGTTATGACCAATCGTGGCGGACGCGGTACGATGTGTGTCCCACTACCCTTCCGGATTCAAAGTCCATGGCCACGAATGAGGAGCTGCATCGCCGTCGCGCGAACGCTGTGCCGCGCGGGGTTTCCAACCTGCTCGGCGTGTACGCGGATCATGCCCACAATGCCGAGCTCTGGGACGTCGAGGGCCGTCGGTATATCGATTTCGCGAGCGGCATCGCGGTTCTCAATACGGGCCACGTGCATCCGCGCATGAAGGCGGCGGTGGCGCGTCAGCTCGAGAAGCTGACGCATGCGTGCTTCCAGGTCACGCCCTATGAAGGCTACGTGGCGCTCGCCGAGCGCCTCAATGCGCTCGCTCCCGGTGCCACGCCCAAGAAAACGATCTTCCTGTCGACCGGTGCAGAGGCAGTGGAGAACGCCATCAAGATCGCGCGCTTCTACACCAACCGCTCCGCGGTGATCGCCTTCACCGGCGGCTTCCACGGCCGCACGCAGATGTGCATCGGCCTTACCGGCAAAGTGCAGCCGTACAAGGCGGGGTTTGGACCGATGCCGCCCGAGATCTTTCACATTCCGTTTCCGATCGCGTATCACGGCCTCACCGCCGAGGACTCGTTTGCGGCGCTCGACAACCTGTTCAAAGCGGACGTCGATCCGGCGCGCGTGGCGGCCATCATCATCGAGCCGGTGCTCGGCGAGGGCGGCTTCTACATCGCGCCACCCGCGTTTCTGCAGCGATTGCGCCAGGTGTGCGATCGCCACGGGATTCTGCTGGTCGCGGATGAGATCCAGTCGGGCTTCGCGCGCACCGGGCGGATGTTCGCCATCGAGTATTCGGGAGTGGAACCCGATCTCATGACGATCGCAAAGAGCGTGGCGGGTGGTGTGCCGATCTCCGCGGTGATCGGCAAGGCGCCCATCATGGATGCGCCACCACCCGGAGGATTGGGCGGGACGTTCGCCGGCTCGCCGCTCGGTTGTGCGGCGGGACTCGCCATCCTCGACGTCATTCGCGATGAGAACCTCGTCGAGCGCGCGCGCGTCATCGGCGAACGCACGGTCTCGCGACTCAAGTCGCTGCAGGCGAAGTGGTCGTGCATCGGGGACGTGCGTGGCCTGGGCGCCATGGTGTCGATGGAACTGGTGAAGAACCGCGACGCCAACGCACCGGATGCCGAACTCACGAAAGCGCTCACGCAGTTGGCCGGCAAGAAAGGATTGATCCTCCTGTCCTGTGGCGTGCGCAGCAACGTGATCCGCTTCCTCGCGCCGCTCACGATTACCGACGCGCTTCTCGAGGAGGGAATGCAGATCGTCGAGGAGAGCCTCAAAGAGCTGACCATCGGGCAACGCGGAGCGGTGGCAGCGGCCGGCTGACGAGCTGCAGCGACTTCGATTTCGAGCCTGTCAACGAAGTACGAGCGCGTCTGCGCGCGCTTCGGCCTCGCGTGCCTCCGGCCCCCGGCCTCTCGCCCGG
>DATBVX010000043.1:0-34917 GCA_036515135.1 Steroidobacteraceae bacterium | reverse complement strand
GTGTTTCTGCTGGGTGGGCGGATCGGCGATCGGAGGCCAGTATGATTCGGCGGCCGCGGCTGTTCCGGCCGCCACGGCCACGAGGGCGATGGCGCAGAACAAGGCGCCGCTGCGCAGATTGCGTCGAAGCATCGAGAACATTCCGCAATTATTGAGCGAATGCCGCATCCTGCCCGGCAGACAACCCCCGATCAAGCACTCATGCGGCGATGCGCTTGCCGTGCCTGCGGGTGCCGGAATACCAACGCAGCGAGCATTGTCAGGCCAGCGACGATACCCAGGAGTATAGAAAGAACCAACGGTCTCCCCGGTAGCTCGATTCGATTCTGATGTCGCCAGGATGAGCGGGTGGTGGGTTGCGGGCGCGCTGTGTAGGATCGGGCGGTGACGCGCACTCCGACCTTGAATCCATGGCACCCGGCGAGCTGGCAGGCACTGCGGGCGCAGCAGCAGCCGGTGTACGCCGATGCCCGTGCCGTGGAGCGCGCAGTGGCGGCATTGAGCCGACTGCCGCCAATCGTCGTGTCCTGGGAGGTCGAGGCGCTGCGCAAGCACCTGGCTTCCGCGCAGCGTGGCGAGCGTTTTCTGCTTCAGGGCGGTGACTGCGCCGAGTCGTTCGAGGACTGCGAATCGGACAAGATCGCCCAGAAGCTCAAGATCCTGTTGCAGATGAGCCTGGTGCTGTTGCACGGCCTCAAGAAACCGATCATCCGCGTCGGGCGCATGGCGGGGCAGTACGCCAAACCGCGCTCCGCCGATACCGAAACGCGGGACGGCGTGACGCTTCCCAGTTTTCGCGGCGACATCGTCAATCGTGCCGCGTTCACTGCCGCCGACCGCGAGCCGGACCCGGAGTTGTTGCTTCGAGGCTACGAACGCGCCGCGCTCACTCTCAACTTCGTCCGCGCGCTGGTCGACGGCGGGTTCGCTGACCTGCACCACCCGGAGTACTGGAACCTGGGTTTCGTGCGCCATTCTCCGCTCAAGGACGCCTACGAACGCATCGTGCAGTCGATCGGCGATTCGCTCGACTTCTTCGAATCGATCAGCGGCCGGCCGGTGCACGAGACCAACCGCGTTGAGTTCTACGCCAGCCACGAAGGCCTGCACCTCTCATACGAGCAGGCGCAGACGCGCTTCATCCAGCGACAACAACGCTGGTACAACCTTTCGACTCACATGCCGTGGATCGGCATGCGCACCGCGCAGCCGGACAGCGCGCACGTGGAGTTCTTCCGCGGGATCTCGAATCCCATCGGCGTGAAAATCGGCCCGGGAATGAACGCCGAATGGCTGCAGGCGCTGATCGGCATCCTCAACCCGCAAAACGAGCCTGGGCGGCTGACGCTGATCCATCGCTTCGGCGTCAAGAACATCGAGCGCGATCTGCCCCCGCTGATTCAGGCCGTGCGAGCGACTGGACAGACGGTGCTGTGGGTGTGCGATCCGATGCATGGCAACACCGAGAGCACGGCCACGGGCGTCAAGACCCGCCGCTTCGAGAACATCCTGGCGGAATTCGAGGGCGCGCTGCGTGTGCACGAAGAGGCCGGCTCGTATCTCGGCGGCGTGCATTTCGAGCTGACCGGCGAAGACGTCACGGAGTGCATCGGCGGCGCTCGAGGATTGACGGAGGCGGACCTGAAGCGCACCTATCGCTCACAGGTCGATCCGCGGTTGAACTACGAGCAGGCCCTCGAGCTCGCGATGCTCATCGCGCGAAGGAAGTCATCGCGGTAGTTGCCCTCACCCCAACCCTCTCCCGTGAACGGGAGAGGGAGCAGCGCCCTCACCCCGACCCTCTTCCACGGCGCGGGAGCGGGGGTAGGGCACGCCGGAGCTCATCGACGGAAACATCGCGAGACTCTCCGGGCTTTAAACCTCCAATCGTCCACGGTCCGATCGAATGGCGGATGAGCCGCAGTGTCGGCAGGCCGATGGCGGCCGTCATACGGCGGACCTGCCGATTGCGCCCTTCGGTGAGCCGGACCTCGAGCCAATGCGTGGGGATCTGCGCGCGAAACCTGATGGGTGGATCTCGCGGCCAGAGCCCGTACGGCTGCTCGATCACGGACGCGCCGACGGCACGTGCGGCCCCATCGCTCAGGTGCACTCCGGCCAGGAGCTGCTTGACTGCGTCCGGTCTCACCGGGCCCTCGACCTGGGCCCAATAGCCCTTCTCGAGGTGCGCGCGCGGATCGCTGACACGCCGCTGGAGGGCGCCGTCATCGGTCAGAAACATCAACCCTTCACTGTCATAGTCGAGACGGCCCGCGGGATATACGCCGACAACCTTGATGTAGTCAGCGAGCGTCGAACGGCCTTCACTGTCAGTGAATCGACTGAGGACGCGGAAAGGTTTGTTGAATAGAAGAGACCGCATCGAAGGCGCATCATCGACTCGTGCTTGCCGGATGGCCGGGCGCTGTCTTAGTCTGCACTGCACCAATCCGTGCAGTCGATCCCGACCGTCGGGTTAGGGTTCGAGTCGAATGGCAACCCAAGGTCGGGAGGAGGCCGATTGAGTTCCCCAGGCAATCGAACTGCGTATCCAGGCTGCGAGATTCGAGGCGCGATGCCAGCGGAATTCGCCACGGTTCTGACGCCCGACGCGCTCGCTTTTGTCGCCACGCTGGCGCGTCGATTCACACCCAGGGTCCACCAGCTCCTCGCAGCGCGCGAACGCCGCCAGCAGGAGATCGACGCTGGAACTTTGCCCGACTTCCTGCCTGAGACCCGTCACGTTCGCGATTCGGAATGGCGCGTCGGCGCCATTCCCGCCGATCTCCTCGATCGCCGCGTGGAAATCACCGGCCCGACCGATCGCAAGATGGTCATCAACGCGCTCAATTCGGGCGCGAAGGTGTTCATGGCGGATTGCGAAGACTCTCTCACACCGACCTGGGACAACATCATCCGCGGGCAGATCAATCTGCGCGACGCCATCAGCGGCACCATCGAGTACGCCGCACCCGAGGGGAAGCGTTATCGCCTCAACCCGCAGGTCGCCGTATTGCAGCTGCGCCCGCGCGGCTGGCACCTGTTCGAGAAACACCTGCTCATCGACGGCGAGCAGGTCCCGGGCGCTTTCGTCGATTTCGGCCTGTACCTGTTCCACAACGCCCGTGCGCTGCGAGCCAAGGGCACGGGGCCGTATTTCTACCTGCCCAAGCTCGAGAGTCATATGGAAGCGCGCCTGTGGTCCGAGGTATGCGTACACGCCGAGGAACAGCTCGCGCTCCCGCGCGGCACGATCAAGGCGACGGTGCTCATCGAGACCATCGTCGCCGCGTTCGAGATGGACGAGATTCTCTACGAGCTCAAGGATCACATCGTCGGGCTCAATTGCGGCCGCTGGGACTACATCTTCAGCTTCATCAAGAAATTCGCGCGGCGCCCCGACTTCCTGCTGCCCGATCGCGGCCAGGTCACGATGACTACGCACTTCCTGCGCTCCTACTCGCAGTTGCTCATCAAGACCTGTCACCGGCGCGGGGCGTTCGCCATGGGTGGCATGGCGGCGCAGATTCCGATCCGCAATGACCCGGTCGCCAGCGAGGCGGCGCTCGCCAAGGTGCGCGCCGATAAGGAGCGCGAGGCGGGTGACGGTCACGATGGAACCTGGGTCGCCCATCCCGGCCTAGTGGCCCTCGCGACGGAAATCTTCGACCGGCACATGAAGGGACCCAATCAGCTCGAGCGACTGCGCGAGGATGTGCAGGTCAAGGCAGCCGACCTGCTTGCAGTGCCGAAAGGGACCATCACCGAGGAGGGCGTCGTCAACAACGTGAGCGTCGGACTGCAGTATCTCGCCGCGTGGCTCGGTGGACTGGGTTGTGTACCGATCAACAACTTGATGGAGGATGCGGCGACCGCGGAAATCTCGCGCGCCCAGTTGTGGCAATGGGCTCACCACCCCGCGGCGGTCCTGGCGGACGGCCGTCGCATCACGCTCGAGCTCGTGCGCGAGGTGTTGGCGCGCGAGCTGACGCGCGTGCGAGCCGAGCAGGGCGATGCCGCGTTTCGCGGCGGCCACTTCGAATCCGCCGCGGAGCTGCTCGAGCACCTGACCGCCGACCCGCAATTCGCGCCCTTCTTGACACTGCTTGCATATCGCGAAATCGATTGAGTCCTCACCACTCACTGCTCACTGATCACTTCTCCGGAGCTCTTGATGACCGCCCCGACAGCTGAAGACCTTCGCAAGACCTGGGAATCCGATTCGCGCTGGCGCGGAACCAAGCGCCCGTACTCGGCCAAGGACGTCGTCCGCCTTCGCGGCACGGTAAGCGTCGAGCACAGCCTCGCGCGCCTGGGGGCCGAGAAGCTCTGGAAGTCATTGCATGACAAGCCGTTCGTCAGTGCTCTGGGTGCGCTCACCGGCAACCAGGCGATGCAGCAGGTGAGGGCGGGTCTCGACGCGATCTATCTGTCGGGCTGGCAGGTCGCTGGCGATGCCAATCTCGCCGCGCAGATGTATCCGGACCAGTCGCTGTACCCCGCCGATTCGGTTCCGGCGGTCGTGAAGCGGATCAACAACACGCTGCAGCGCGCCGACCAGATCAGCCATGCCGAGGGTGACCACAGCATCGACTGGATGAAGCCGATCGTTGCCGATGCGGAAGCCGGGTTTGGCGGGGTGCTGAATGCATTCGAGCTGATGAAGGCGATGATCGAAGCAGGCGCAGCGGGAGTGCACTTCGAGGATCAGCTGTCATCAGCGAAGAAGTGCGGCCACATGGGCGGCAAGGTGCTGGTCCCGATCTCGGAAGCGATCAACAAGCTGGTCGCGGCACGCCTCGCGGCCGACATCAGCAATGTGCCGACGCTACTGGTCGCGCGCACGGATGCCGAGAGCGCCAATCTCCTGACCTCGGATATCGACGAGCGCGACGCTGCCTTCATCGCCAGCCGCGAGCGCACCTCCGAAGGGTTCTTCCGCGTCAAGCCAGGCATCGAGGCAGCGGTGGCGCGTGCCGTCGCTTATGCGCCATTTGCCGACCTGGTGTGGTGCGAGACTGCGGTCCCCGATCTGCATGAGGCCAAAGCCTTTGCCGAGGGTGTTCACCAGCACTTCCCGGGAAAGCTTCTGGCGTACAACTGCTCGCCTTCTTTCAACTGGAAAGGGACGCTCGACGACAAGACCATCGCAAAGTTCCAGGGCGAGCTGGGAGCCATGGGCTACAAGTTCCAGTTCGTCACGCTGGCCGGATTCCATGCATTGAACTACAGCATGTTCGAGCTGGCGCGAAATTACCGTGAGAGACAGATGAGCGCCTACGTTGCGCTCCAACAGGCCGAGTTCGCTGCGGAGCAGGCGGGCTACACAGCGACCAAGCATCAGCGCGAAGTCGGTGCCGGCTACTTCGACGCCGTGACGCAGGCCGTCACTGCCGGTCAGTCGTCGATCACCGCCCTCACGGGCTCGACGGAAGAAGCGCAGTTCAAGCCGCGCAAGCGCTCTGGATAAATGAGTGAAGCGTTCGACGCCAAGGCCTACATCGCAACCCTGCCGCGCCGGCCAGGCGTCTACCGGATGCTCGGCGCGAATGGCGAGCTCCTCTATGTCGGCAAAGCACGCAACCTGAAGCATCGAGTCGCGAGCTACTTTCACGCGCGCAACGTCAGCCCCAAGGTGCAGGCGCTCGCCGGTCAGGTGCAGGGAATCGAAGTCACTGTCACCCATTCAGACACTGAAGCACTGCTGCTCGAGTACAACCTCATCAAGGAGCATCGGCCGCGATACAACGTGGTGTTGCGGGATGACAAGAGCTTTCCTTACGTCTACGTCACCACTGAGGCGAAGTTCCCACGCCTGATCTTCTACCGCGGCCCGCGCACTCGAACCGGGCGAATGTTCGGTCCGTATCCGAGCGCCGGAGCAGTCCGCGAGACGCTCTTGCAGTTGCAAAAGTTGTTCAAGCTCCGCAACTGCGAAGACACGTTCTTTGAGAATCGCAGCCGACCTTGTCTGCAGCACCAGATCGAGCGCTGCTCCGCGCCGTGCGTTGGGTTGATCTCTGCACAGGATTACGCCCGGGACGTCGCCGCGGCGGTCAAGGTTCTCGAGGGCAAGACCCACGAAGTCAATGAGGAGCTCGCGGCAGCCATGGAAGCCGCAGCGGCATCACTAGAGTTTGAGAGCGCTGCGCGGCTGCGCGATCAGCTGGCGAGCCTCAAGCAGATCCAGCAGCAACAGAGCGTCAGCACGCGACGCCGGCGCGACGTCGACCTCGTGGCACTTGCGAGCGAGAGCGGCGAGCATTGCATCGCCGTCATGTTTGTCCGTGGCGGCCGCAATCTTGGCAGCACGCAGTTCTTCCCGCGCGCACCGCTGGGGGAGAGCGGCGAGCTGATGAGCGCCTTCCTGATGCAGTATTACTTCGCCCATGATGTGCCGAGCGAGATTCTTCTCAATGTGTCGATTGAGGACGACGCGGCCCTCGGCGAGACGCTGTCCGATCGGGCCGGCCACAAGGTGTCGATCCGGCGCGCGGCACGCGGGCTCAATGCGCGCTGGATCGCGATGGCCCAGACGAACGCTTCCCAGGCGCTCAGAATGCGGCTCGCGAACCGGGCCGGCGTCGAGCTCAACCTCGAAGGGCTGGGTGAGCTCCTGCAGATGCCCGAGGCTCCGCAACGCATCGAGTGTTTCGATATCAGTCACACGCGCGGCGAGGGCACGGTTGCCGCGTGCGTTGTGTTCGGGCCCGAAGGACCGATCAAAACCGACTACCGGCGTTTCAACATCACCGGCATCGAGCCCGGCGACGATTACGCGGCGCTGCGCCAGGCGCTCACGCGGCGTTACCAGCGCATAAAGTCTGGCGACTTTCCCATGCCGGACCTGTTGTTGATCGACGGTGGCAAGGGACAGCTGACGCAGGCCCTCGAGGTGCTGAAGGAACTTAAGATCAACGGATTGCCCGTCGCCGGCATCGCCAAGGGCGCTGATCGACGGCCTGGGCAGGAAAGGCTGTTCACGCCCGGTCGATCCGAAGCGCTGATGCTGCCGTCCGAATCGCCGGTTCTGCATCTCATTCAGCGCGTGCGCGACGAAGCCCATCGCTTCGCAATCACCGGCCATCGTCGCCGTCGTGCGCGGCGTCACAATGAGTCAACGCTCGAAGCCGTTCCGGGGCTGGGCCCGGCACGCCGCCGCGAGCTCCTGAAGCAGTTCGGTGGACTGCAAGGCATACTGCGAGCCGGAGTCGATGACCTGGCGCAGGTTCGCGGCATCGGCCGACCGCTTGCCGAGTTAATCTACGAGCACCTGCATCCCGGAGCCTGAGCGTGGCGGCACATCTTACGATTCCAATTGCGCTGACCTGGGGACGCATCGTCGCGATCCCGCTGATCATCCTGCTGTTCTACATGCCGTATCACTGGTCGGATCAGGCGGCGGGCATCCTGTTCGCGCTGGCCGGCATCACTGATTCGTTCGATGGCTATCTCGCACGCAAGTGGGGGCAGACATCACGACTCGGTGAGTTTCTCGATCCCGTCGCCGACAAGCTGATCGTCGCCACGGCGCTGGTGCTGATCGTCTTCGCCGCCAGGGATGAGCCCCGCTGGGTGGCAGTTCTTACTGTCCTGTCGGCGGCGGTGATCATCGGGCGCGAAATCGCCATCTCGGCGTTGCGTGAATGGATGGCCGAGATCGGTGCGCGCAGGAAGGTCGCCGTGTCGGGGCTGGGCAAATTCAAGACGATCCTGCAGATCGTCGGGCTCTCGATGATGCTGTTTCGATGGAACCTGTTGGGCATTCCGATCTACGAGCTGGGGCTCGCCCTCACGGTGATCGCGGCAGTCCTGACGCTGTGGTCAATGGTCCAGTATCTGCGCGCGGCCTGGCCTGAATTGACCGCAGGTGATTGAATTCTTTGTCTTCCTTGACACCCCCGGGGTGCCCCTTACAATGACGGCCCGTCTCGAATCGCCCGGCTCGAGCATTCGAGAGATGTCGACGAGAACGCGGGAATAGCTCAGTTGGTAGAGCGCAACCTTGCCAAGGTTGAGGTCGCGAGTTCGAGCCTCGTTTCCCGCTCCAGCTTTACGAGGAAGACCCCGGGCCAGCCCCGGGGTTTTTTCTTCTCCATCTCCCGCTTGCGGGAGAGGGCCGGGGTGAGGGCACGGCGTGGTGGCAGAGTGGTCATGCAGCGGCCTGCAAAGCCGCGTACAGCGGTTCGATTCCGCTCCACGCCTCCACAAGAAGTGGGGGCCTTCCTATCAGCTTCCGCCGCTCGCCTTCCGCAGCGTCGCAACCAGGACATCCCTGGCGAATATTTGGTCCAGCAACTCGCGCGGTCCACGATGTATGCGCGAACCACCGGGGCAATTTAGCGAAACGTCTGCGATTCCCCTCCGTAGGCAAATTGCGACATTTTGAAATCGATCCACAAGGCGTGCTATACGCAAAGCGCTGATAAGGGCAAACCCACCGAAAGGTGGGGGCGCAAAGCCACCGGTCTAATGGCCTAGCCTACGACAGCGGGGTTGCCAGTGCGGAACATCGTACGCGAAGCGTCCTCTCTTTCGCGCCAGTTCTGCCGGGGGGTCTCCGGCAATTCATCGATCTGTTGGTACTCGGTCCTCGGCCTGTGCCCACGCGCAGGCCGTTCTGGTGGTGTCTTGCGTAGCTGACGCAGGCGGCTTGCGGCCAACTGCTGCGACATTTTCGAAATTCGAAGACTCCACTTATTACCGACTGACGACCACAATCACGGGGGCCGAGATGAACACCGATGAATTCGACGCTACGGCAGAACTCGACACCACGGCAGTCCTCCGCATGATTCGAGAGGATCTCGAATCATCCGGCGTGCGCAACGCGTTAACCGAAAACGGCCAAGCGAGCGGTCATGAGCGTGCGGAGGCGGTCTACCGATCGGTCGCGCCGCTCCGAGACTTGTTGCCCCCGGACGCACAGAAGCAGCTCGCCATCTGCTTCGAATGGGCGCGCGAGGGGATCGCTCACCATACGGCTGGTGAAGTTTCGCCGGAACTAAGTGCTCTGCACGCGGCGTACGGTTACGCGCGTGACGTGATGTTGGAGACAACCAAGAATAGTGGCGCCTAGAAGCGAGGAGGCCCCAACCGTCACTCGCGGCGGCCGGAGCACGCTTGGGGTGACTCTGGGGGTAAGGGAAGGAAGGGCAGGGCGAGAAGGCTTGAAAAGAGGCTATACGAGCGGCCTTTTCGATTCCTCTCGACGCCTCCAAATACTCGCAATACCGCTGCAATTGTGCAGGCAATCCTTCCGCGCAAGACTCGCAACTTCGGGTGCGGCTGCGACACCGGCAGGTTGTTCGCAGACACGTGCGTGTCGCGGCCATGTCCCGGCCTGGTTCTTGCGCCAACTTGCGACCGATTCTGGGCTGTTGACCCGTCCAACGAGTGTTGGATACGGTCAAGCCAAGCCACCCATGTCTGCATGATTCCCTTACGCCGTGGGCGCGCGGCTCTGCGGACCTTACGCAATTCTGTGAGCAGCAAGCCCAAGCGTCCGACCAGAAACCCAGACGGGCCCCATCGAGAATCGACCGGCGCGTGCGGGCTTGGCTTGGCGCTTCCAGACTGCGCTTTGTGCTCGTTGCCTCATCGGTCCTGATCCTCCTCTACAACGTACAGTTCTGGCGCGAGTCCCTCGGCGCACTCGGTGGCCTGACGCGCGAGGACTTTCCGTTCCTCGTCGCGCTCGGCGTGATCCTGATCACGGTTCACGCGATGCTGCTGCTGATGTTGCTGGGGCGTCGGACGGCTCCTCTCGTTGCTGCAGCCTTGTTCGTGGTCGCCGCCGTCGTCGCCTACTTCGGCAACACCTTCGGCGTGTACTTCGACAGCGTCATGCTGCGCAATATATTCGACACCAATCCCGCCGAGACGCGCGACCTCCTGAGTGGCAGGTTCTTTCTGTATCTAGGTCTGCTCGGCGCGCTGCCCGCGAGTGTCGTCGGGCGGGTCGTGCTCCCCGCGGAATCCTGGCAGGCGGATGGGCGTCTGCTCAGCAGCGATGGGCAGCGGGCTCGCGCTCATCGCCGTGCTTGCATTGAGCTTCTCGGGCCATCTCGCCTCGTACCTGCGCGAGCACAAGCCGCTGCGATTCCTGATCAACCCCGCGAACGTGATTTACGGGGTGGTCAGCTACGCACTCGGGGCTGGCAAGAGCACGCACCCGCTCGTGGACATCGAAGGGCCCGTCGAGCGGATCGCGGGCGCGCAGGGTGACAAACCGATGCTTGTCTTCCTCGTCGTCGGCGAGACAGCGCGCGCGGCGAATTTCGAGCTCGGCGGCTACGCGCGACCGACGAATCCCAATCTGCGGCGGACCGGCGGAGTGCTGTATTTCAGCGACGTGAGCTCCTGCGGCACTTCGACGGCGGTTGCGGTGCCCTGCATGTTCTCGCACCTGGGGCGCAACGCGTTCGACCTTGACGCCGCGCGCGCACAGTCGAATCTGCTCGATGCGGTTGCACGTGGTGGGGTCGACGTTGAGTGGCGCGAGAACAATACGGGCTGCAAGCACGTTTGCGAGCGCGTGCGCGGCGTCGACTACCGCGGCCGTCCACATGAGGGCCAGTGCGTCGGCGAGTACTGCTTCGACGAAGTGATGCTCGAGGGGCTGCGCGAGCAGCTGACCGCGGCGCGCAAGGACACGCTCATCGTTTTCCATCAAACGGGCAGTCACGGGCCCGCGTACTACGCGCGCTATCCGCGGGCATTCCAGGCTTTTGCCCCCGTCTGCCGCTCGCCCGAACTCGGGCACTGCGAGCGCGAAGCGGTCGTCAACGCCTATGACAATACGATCCTGCACACCGATCACGTTCTGGCGCAGCAGATCGAGCTGCTCAAGTCGCTGGCGGGCGAGTTCGACAGCTTGCTGCTCTATGTCTCGGACCACGGCGAGTCGCTCGGTGAGAACGGCATCTACCTGCACGCGGCACCCTACTTCATGGCGCCAGAGGTGCAGACACACGTGCCGCTCGTCATGTGGATGTCGGACGGCTACCGCGCGCGGGCGCGGACTGATGCGGCGTGCCTGCACGCGCGTGCCGCGCAACCGGCGAGCCATGACGATCTCTACCACACCGTGCTTGGCGCGCTCGGCCTGCACAGCGGGGCCTATCGCCGGGAGCGCGACCTGATCGCTTCCTGCCGCAGCCGGTGGTGAACCGAATCGCAATCCACGGAGTAGCTTGGCGGAGACGCTCATGGACTTCGACAGCTGGGTCGCCACAGGGCGGCCGAGGACATCTTGCAGAGCTTCGGTACTGATTGCGTGGGCAGGACTGGCCCTGTTCCTTTTCGCCACCGCACCGCTCCACGCCGATGATTTGGGTGGGGTGCTCCCGAGCGTGCGCTCACGCGCCGTGTATCGCGCGCTGCCACGGCCGCCGGGCCTGCCGACCGATATCGAGCTCGAAGAGGCCGGTGCGATCATCGGCAAGATCGCGCTCGAGGCGCAGGACGTGTTCGATTCGAGCGACCCGATGGACGACTCGACACTTTTCCGGCTAGCGAATCGCCTGCACGTCAGTACACTGCCCCACACGATCGAGTCGCAGCTGCTCTTCGCGCCCGGCTCGCGCTATTCGGGGCATACGCTCGCAGAGTCGGAACGCATCCTGCGCTCCTCGCGCTACCTGTACGATGCTCACATCCGCCCTGTGGCCTACCACGACGGCGTGGTCGACATCGAGGTTCGCAGCCGCGACGTCTGGACGCTGACGCCGGGCTTCTCCTTTGGACGCAGCGGTGGCCGCAACACGGTGGGATTCGAGCTCGAGGAATTAAACCTGCTGGGTCTCGGCAGCGAGCTCAGCATCGCCGCGATGTCCGGCGTCGACCGCGACTCGAAGACTCTGATCTACCGCGACCGCCAGCTCTTCGGATCGTGGTGGGGCCTCTCTGCAGAGCTTGCCGAGAACAGCGATGGGCACGACCGGGCGCTCGCCCTCGAGCAGCCGTTCTACGCGCTCGACGCTCGCCGCGCAGGTGGCGTTGTCATCGAGGACGACGATCGCGTCGACCCGCTGTATGACCTCGGCAAGGTCGTCAGGCAGTTCCGCACACAGCAGAAGCTCGCCGCCGTTTACGGCGGATGGTCGGCGGGATTGCTTAATGGTTGGACGCAGCGCTGGCGCGCGGGACTGCGCTACGACGCGAGCAACTTCTCGGCGCTGCCGGATGCGCCGACCGGTTTCGCCGCGCCGCCGGACCGCAAGCTCGCCTATCCTTTCATAGGCTACGAGCGCCTGCAGGACGCGTACGTCACGACGCGCAACCGAGATCAGATCGAGCGCACTGAGGATTTCTGCGTCGGCTGGCGCTTCGTGGGCGAGCTCGGTTGGGCCGATCGCGCGTTCGGCTCGGACCGTAGCGCCTTGATCACGAGCGCGAGTCTCTCCAAGGGACTGGATCTCACGCC
Organism: Steroidobacteraceae bacterium; assembly: GCA_036515135.1. Taxonomy (GTDB): domain Bacteria; phylum Pseudomonadota; class Gammaproteobacteria; order Steroidobacterales; family Steroidobacteraceae; genus DATBVX01. The sequence continues at coordinate 22,490 of DATBVX010000043.1, read as the reverse complement.
GCGTCAGTCGCTGATGCTCGGAGGGGCATTGTCGGGACGCATCGAGCAGTCCGATCTTGTGAACGGCCTCGCGAGCGCCTCGGCCCGCTATTACTTCCACCAGTCCGACCGGAGACTCCTTTTCACGACGTTCGAAGTCGATGCGACGAGCCGGCTCGACCCCGAGCGTCAGATTCTCCTCGGCGGGGACAACGGCCTGCGCGGCTATCCGTTGCGCTACCAGGCAGGGGAGGGACGCTTCCTCTTCACCGCCGAGCAGCGCTGGTTCTCCAACTGGTATCCGTTCCGCCTGTTCAACGTAGGCGCGGCGGCGTTCTTCGACATGGGCCGCACGTGGGGTGATAACCGGACGGGCACGCCCTCGCTCGGGCTACTGAAGGACGTCGGTGTCGGTTTGCGACTTGGCAACAGCCGCTCCGCTTCGGGCAATGTGCTGCACATCGACGTTGCGCGGCCGCTCGACGGCGACGGCTCGATCTCCGGCGTGCAATTCCTCGTGGAGACCAAGGCCCGCTTCTGAAGAGTGATTCGATTGGTGCCCGGGGCCGGAGTCGAACCGGCATGGGGTTGCCCCCAAGGGATTTTCGTACCCGCTACAGCTTTCGCTGCTGTGCTCAAAGTGAGCACATTTGGGGTCTGGACTTTACCTTTGCCCTGTCGTCACCGGTAAGTGCCGGACTACGATTTAGGCAGGGGCCGTCAAGTCTCTACACTTTCGCCGCGTGCCGCGGGTGCGATGCACTAGGCGCTTAGCTCGGTATTGCAGCCACCGTGACGTGCTGCTGTTCCACCGACTTTGACCCCATTCGCCTGGCCGTTTCCGATCCAGGTGCTCAATTACTCAAGTCCCTTGCGTCTACCAATTTCGCCACCCGGGCATTCGAGTGCGCGGCGGGATTCTACACTTCGAGTCAAGCGAGCCTCCGGTACACTGCGCGCCCGACAGCGCTCGATATGGGCTTCAGGCTATCGTCGAGGTAGTGGCTTTAAGTCTATGAATAAGAGACACTTAATTAGTCTATGAATTGCCCACAGACGCTGTGACCCCGATGCCTCTCCTCGCGGCGACGAATCTCCACTTGTGGCGCGGCGAGCGCCACGTGTTGCGGGGCGTGTCGTTCGCGATCGGGGCGGGCGAAGCGTTGCACGTCACAGGTCCCAACGGCGTGGGCAAGACGAGCTTACTGCGCGTCGTCTGCGGGCTGTTGCAGCCGGAGGAGGGCGAAGTTCTCTGGGATGGCGCGTCGACCAGTGACGCCAACTCCGAATACCTCGAGGCGCTCGCCTATCTCGCCCACGACACCGCCCTCAAGGGCGATCTCACCGCGAGCGAGAACCTTCACTTCAGCGTCGGTCTCAAACGCAACGTCGGTCCCAAGCAGATTGCGGCCATCCTCGTCGAACTTGGAGTGGCGGACTGTGCTGATCTTCCCTGCCGCGTTCTGTCCGCAGGCCAGCGCCGACGCGTCGCGCTTGGCCGCGTCCTGCTATCCGCAGCGCGACTGTGGGTGCTGGATGAACCCTTCACGAATCTTGATGACGCGAGCACGGCGCAGATCTCCGACACGCTCGCTCGACACCTGGCGGATGGCGGGCTGGCGCTGATCGCCGCCCATCAGGGATTGACCCTGCGCAGCGGCAACGTCAAGCGTCTGGAGCTCTCGTGAACACGATCGGGTCGATGGCTGCCGGGAGACTGCTGTTTCAGCGTGACTTGCGTCTCGCGATGCGACGCTGGGATCAGGTGACCGATCCGCTGGTGTTTTTCTTGATGGTGACCACGCTCTTTCCGCTGGCGTTGAGTCCGGAGTTGTCACGGTTGAGAGAGGTGGCGCCCGGTGTTCTGTGGGTGGCGGCGCTGCTATCCTCATTGCTCGCGTCGGACTCGTTGCTACGATCCGATGCACAGGACGGAACTCTCGAGCAGTACGTCCTGTCCGGACAGCCGCTCACAGTGCTGCTGCTCGCCAAGACAGTGGCTCACTGGATCCTGAGCGGGCTGCCATTGGTGCTGATTGCGCCGCTGGTGGCGGCGGCTCTCGGCGTACCGACTGCGGCGCTCGGTGTTGTCATGGCAAGCCTCGTGCTCGGCACGCTCACTTTGAGCCTGACTGGAGCGATTGGCGCGGCGCTGACGATCGGCCTGCGCCGCGGCAGTCTCCTGCTGGCGTTGCTCGTGTTGCCGCTCGTCATGCCCTTGCTGATCTTCGGGGCGCGTGCGGTGGAGCTCGCGATCGACGGTGAAACAGCGGCGGGGCCCCTGTATCTGCTGGCCGCGATGCTGGTGTTGACGCTGACGCTCGCGCCGCTGACAGCAGCGGCAGCGGTGCGCATCAGCATCGAGTGAACGGAGATCGAGTTACATGTGGCAATGGTTGCACAAACTGGCTTCGCCGCCGCACTTCTATCGCATGGCCGGCAAACTGATGCCATGGTTCGCCTGGCCGGCGACGCTGTTGATCGTTGCCGGGCTGTACGGCGGCCTGGTGCTTGCGCCACCTGACTATCAGCAGGGTGATGCCTTCCGCATCATCTACGTTCACGCGCCCAGCGCGTGGATGTCTCTCATGGTGTACGTGACGATGGCGGTGAGCGCGGCGATCGGGCTCGTCTGGCGCATGAAGCTCGCGCACGCCGTCGCTGCGAGCTGCGCTCCCATCGGGGCCTCATTCACATTCGCGGCGCTCGCCACGGGAGCACTGTGGGGCCAGCCGATGTGGGGGACGTGGTGGGTCTGGGATGCCCGGCTGACCTCAGAGCTGATCCTGCTGTTCCTGTACCTGGGATACATCGCACTGCGCTCGGCGATCGATGACCCGCAACGCGCGGACCGTGCCAGCGCGGTGCTGGCGATTGTCGGTGTGATCAATGTTCCGGTCATCCATTATTCAGTGGTCTGGTGGAACACACTGCACCAGGCACCCTCGGTGACGAAAATGGCGGCGCCGTCGATTTCACTCGCAATGCTGGTGCCGCTGCTGATGATGATCCTGGGATTCACACTCTGCTTCGTGGCCATGTTGCTGGTGCGGGTCCGCGGTGAAGTGCTGCGGCGGGAGCGCAACGCCGAGTGGATCAGAGAGGTGCTCGCGTGAGCTTCAGTCAGTTTCTGGCCATGGGCGGGTACGCAGCATTCGTCTGGCCCGCTTATGCCGTGACGCTCATCGTGCTGATCGGCAACGTGATTGCCGCGGGCCGCAGCCACCGCCGCGCGATCGAAGACGCACGGCGGCGCGCGCGCGCCGGTCAACCGGCCTCAATGAGCTAGGGCTCCTCGTCCTCGGCCGCGGATTCCCCGTCATCAGTGCCGCCGAAGCGGTAGCGGAACGACAGTCCAACGAGGTTGACGTCGTAGTCGTAGGCGTCGGCGCCACTTGCCAGAATCGACGGCAATGTATCGGGCTCGACGCCGTCGAGCGCCCAATCATCCGCGTCGAAATGCTCGTATTGCAGATTGCCGATGATCTCGAGAGCCGGAGTCGCGCGGAAGACCACGTTAAGCCGGGGTCCGTGAGACCGGATGTTCAGCGGCGGAAACGCCGCTGCGCTGAGACCGGTCAGCATCTCGATTTCGCCCTGGCTGTCCATCAGGAAGTAGTCGAACTGCACGTTCCAGCGTTCACCCAGTTCGCTGAGTCGCAATCCGAGCGACGCCGACTCGATCCGATCGCGGGACTCGGCGCGCCAGTCGGGTACGCTGAAAGACTGGCTCCCGCCTTGCTCGCTGGTGATCTCCTGGCGGGAATAGAACGCGAAAGCCGCGATTCGTTCGGTGATGCTCCACGACAAATCAGCCGAACCCCCGACGTCTCGGCTGCCGGTCAGCCCGACGGCGGAATCGATGTAATCATCCTCGCGGTGGAAACCATCCAGTGCCAGCGCAACATCTCCCGGCAGGGACAGCTGCGCTCCAAAGTCCCAGAAGTCGCGCTCGCGATTGGCGAGATTGAATTTTCGTAGCAGCGGATTCTGAGGTGCGCCGGCGATTGCGGTGGTGATGTAGGGGTCGGTATCGCGATTCGCGGCGCCGTAGCGGGCATCGAACGTCAGCCAGGAGAGGGGACGCACCTGCACGCGCACCCAGCCGCGGTCCTCCGTGGAGCTTGCGGACTCCTGCAACGTGCGATCCCATTCCTCGCGGTCCCAGCCGCCCGACAGCCGCGCGAAGCGGCCGGGGTCGAGGCGCAGCAGGGGCCCGAGGTCGTATTCGCCGAGCAGCGAGAAGTTCTGGCGCTCATATCCGTAAGGCAAGTTGGTCGCGACGCCGCCAGGAAAAGTGTCGCTCTCCACATAGGTGTAGTCGGCCTGTGGCGTACTGTTGTCGCGCTCGTGGTAGCGATAAGTGAGCTTTCCCCGCAAGCCTTGCAGCACCGGCAGCAACTTCCCCAGGTTCCCGCTCAGCTGCAGGTCGAAATGGCTGATGTCGACTTCGCCGTCGAGCGATGTCCGCGGCAGCGGCGTGGTCGGAATCAGGGCATTCATCGTGTAGGGCAGAAAGCTGTCGTTCTGCCGGGCTCGCCCGAGTGAGCCATTCACGCGGAGGTACCAGGCCTCGCCGAGCTGTTGGTTGAAACTGACCCCCAGCTGGTTGAAGTTGTTGTCGGGGGCCAGAGCAGCCCGGCCCTGATCGGCGCCCGGGGCGATCGCGGTGAATGGATTCGTCCAGATGAAATCCCAGCGCCGATCGGAAAAAAACGAGCCAAAGTAGCTGATCCCGATCGAGCCATGCGCGCTGTCGTAACGCGCGGACCAGTCGAGCTGGTCGGTCACGAATTCGACCGGACCCGGCAGCTGGCTGCTGGTGGTGATGAAGTTGGAACCGAGCAGGCGCTGGCCATCGCGCGTTTCGTGGATGTAGTTGAGCTGCGTATGCCAGCGCGAGCTGGAATCGAGTCGTCCGCCCAGCGACAAGCGCTCGCGCTCGGCCTCGAGATCGTAACCGCGTAATGACGAATCGAGGGCGGTCATACCCTGCGTGTTGCCGGCGCGTACCCAGCCGGATGGGAGCGTCAACGACTCACTCGCGCCAACGCTGAAGGGAGTCAGCGTCGTGTCGAATACATTGTGGGGCGAGGCGACATAGCCAAGATCGACCTGCCAGGCGCCTTCGTGGCCAGCTGATACGGCGGCACTGCGCGAGTCGAGACCGAGATCCTGCGCAACCGCGCGCCAATAAAGGCCGTTGCCCTTTCGCTGTCCGGCACTACCGCCGAGCGCGAGATAGCTTCCTTCCTCGTTCAGGCCGTCGTATTCGCCGAATTTCGCCGCCGAATCGTCGACGTAGATACTACCCGCTTCGACGTCGGCGACGAGTTCGCCGTCCTCGAATGGACAGAACTCGCAGCGCCACTGCGAGGTATCGACCGGAGAGGCAGCGGTCAGCAGCGGCGCAATGAGAACGATCCAGCGCCCGGCGATTCTGCTTGTCGCTCGAGTGAAGCGTTGCTTTTTCATGACGACCGCCTCCTCACCGGGTGAGCCTGCTGCCAGACGGGTGGTTCGAGCCATGCACCTGCGAATGGCAATTGAGGCAACTCCCGGCAGCCAGATACGAGCTCGGCTGCGATCCTCCGGGCAGGTTGTCGGGCCCGTAGGCAAAGGTCGGGTGCCCGGCCTGTGAATGGCATTGCTGGCAGAGCAGCGGGGCGCGCACGCGCAGCAAGGCGGGCTGACTCGAGCCGTGTGGCACGTGGCAGTTCGAGCAGTTTTCAGTGACCGGCGCGTGCTCCCAGAGGTACGGGCCGCGCTTTTCCGCATGGCAGGCATAGCAGGTTTCGTTGAGCGAGTTGCGGCGCAGATCGAATTCCACCGCCGAACCGTGCGGGCTGTGACAGCTGCTGCAGCTCATCAGGTTGCCGTCGATCGGGTGACGGAACGCCTTCAGGTGATCCGCGCGCTGCTGCTGATGGCAGTCGAAGCACACCTCCGCCTGCTGCCGCGTCGATCGCACGGCATCGTGGACGTCGTGAACCTGATGACAGTCGGCGCACGCTACGTCGTTGCGATCATGCGTGGCGTCGCGCCAGTCGTGCTGCACGTTCGTGTCGTGGCAGTCGAGGCAGACCTTGTTCTGGCTCGCGACGGACGCAACGGAGCTGGCGCCAAAATTAGGGATTGGCGGACGGGGTTGGCCACTGCGGATGCGCGCGGCATGCGCACCGCCGGGGCCGTGGCACGCCTCGCACTGCAGCTGGCCATCCGCGAACGGCGACTGTGCCAACGCGCGCGAGCCGTGCTTGGTCTTGAACAGCGACAGGACTTCGGGGCTGTCGTGACACTTGATGCAGGAGTCGGCGCCGTCGCGGCTGTATGACTCACCTGCAGCGCCGCTCTGCTCGGCGGCGGGCGGCGTTTCCTGCGCGGCTGCCGCCTGCGCCACGAAGCCTGCCGTCAGGAGGAACCCGGCGAGAACTGACGCTGGCGGCAATTTCACGCGGACCCTGCTACTGACCGACGCCGTGCGTGAGCTTGACATCAGCGATGCGCCCGGGCCCGTGGCACAGCGTGCAGGTCTCGACGCCCGAGGAGATCATGATGCCCTCGACGGTCTTGCCGGCGTTGAAGTCGCCGCCGTTCTGCTCCATGTGTTCGCGTGCCACTGTGTCAGTGTGACAGGACGAGCACACGGTCGCATTCGGGCTCACCGCACGATCATCGGCAAACGTGGTGCGATCGCCGGCGTCGAAAGTGGTCGCCTGCACCAACGCACCGTCGACCGGGTAGTAAGTGTTCGGACGGTGGCAACCTTCGCAGTTGTTCAGCTTGCCCGGGAATCGCAGATCGGTGAAATCATTGACCGAGTTGCCGAAGCCGCACACCTGGAAGTTTGCTGAGTGGATCTGGTGGATCATGAACTTGAAATCGATGGCCATGTCGTCCGGCCCCAGGCCGGGCGCCACGGGATCAGTCGGCAAATTGCCGCACGGCGCGCCGCGCCGGGCGATATCCGTATTGTTCGGGTTGTGACAGGTCGTGCAGAGCTCGGTGTTGTCGGTGCGGTTGCCGCCGTGCAGTGAGAGCACGTTGTGGCACTCGTTGCAGCGTCGCAGCTCGACGACCTGTCGGCGCGCTTTCGGGCTCGAGTCCGTGATGGCGAAGCTGAGGCCGGAAGCAGCGACCGGAAGACTTTCCAGCGCACCGTCGCCGTTGGCGTCGACTCTGGGCCGCCCTTCAAGAATCGCGGCGCCCGAGCCGGTCATGAAGGCCGGAACCGGGATCGTGGCGGTGGCCGCAAAAGTCCCGTTCAAGCTGAAGTTGTTGATGACGCCAGGGACCAGGGCAGTGCCGTTGGCGAAACTGATTCGCACCGGGAGCGCAGGCGTACCGCTGTTGGGTGCGGTTGCAGATCCGCTACCGCGATTGTTGAAATCAACGGTGGTCCACGCCACGTCCACGGTCAGCGCCGAGGAGGTCTGGCGGAACGGGCCAGCCGGGTCGGTAATGTCGTATGGCGCGTCGCCATTGGTCGGATCGGTGATCTTGATCGTAACCGTGGGCAGCTGACCGGGAGCGGTGTTGACGGCGCTCACGACCGAGTACTTGAACTTCTGGGCCGCCAGCTTCTCAGGAATTTCGTGCACCTTGGCCGTGCGCAGCAGGCCGTTGTTGATCGTCGCGTCCGGTCCATGGCAGGTGACGCAGTCCTGGTCCTGCACCGCGAGATTGGCGGCGCTGTGGCCTTGTCCCGTCTGGAAGTTGATCGCGACCGGTGCCGAGCCCTGGGGCACTCCGGCCACGATGCTCTGCGTCGTTGCGTCGTGGCACGCTCCACACGGTACCGAGTTGACGGTGATGCGCCAATTGCTGGCCTGCGGCGTGTCGGCATCCGTCTCCTCGTGACAGGTCGTGCAGTTGCGATGATCCTGCGGAAACACGATGTCGGTGAAATCCTCCAAGGTATTGCCAAATCCGTAGATGCCGTAAGTCAAACCGAGTCCGATCACACCGGTGGTTACACCCGGCGGCAGCGCTGCTGGTTGCACGCTCGGCAACTCGCTGCCGCGGTGAATCTTATGAATCATCACCTTGAAGTCGACGGTGTTGCCGCTCTGTGCGTCGAACGTCGTCGGCGTGTGACACATGGCGCAGTAGCGCGTGTCAAAGCGCGCCCCACCATGAAACGCCAATTGATCGTGGCAGTTGTTGCAGGTGTCGTTGTCGACGATTTCGCGTGAAAAGATTCCGGATGTTGCGCCCGACGATGGTTGAAACGTGTAGACCGGGTTGATCGCCGGCGCGAGACCGCGGATTTCGAAACCGACGCGATGCGTCAGCGTCGCATCGTATGGAATGTCGGCGTCGTTGGTGATGTTCTTGGCGAAGGTGTACTGATAGGTGCCGTCGCCGTTGTCGACGAACTGACCGTTGCTCGCATTCTCGGTGGCTGCTTGATTTACAGGCTGCGTGCCCGGACCCACCGGACCCGGATTCTCGGTCCGGCGCGTGTAAGCTCGCCACTCGCTCGACCGGCCGTTCTGACCGGGCGCAAGTCGCGCGACCACGAAGCTGACCTGGCTCGCTTGCAAGCCGCGAAGCGGACGGTCCAGTTCATCGACCAGACCGAAGAGCACCACGGGCTGACCCGAAGCGGGGACGGTGACGCTGGTAATGACACCGTTGATCCTCGTGGCATTCTCGATGCCGACCGTGGCGCCGCTCCCCGGCGGCCCTGAGGGCCCGGGGGGTCCGGCCGGCCCCGCCGCTCCAGACGATCCTTGATCGCCGCTACACGCCTGTAGAACCAACGCCAGAGCGCCGAGCGCGCCGATGAGAAAGAGGGTCCGGCTGGAACGACGCTGCAATACCACGTTCTCCCCTGACTTCGGCGCCGCGAGGACTTGCGGCCGCTTCTTTTAAGCCATCCGACTCTTCAATTTAAGCACATTTACCTAATGGCGCTCGCAGTTGAAATACGTAGAACTGCCTAGCTCGCCGCCACGTGTTGATGCGCGCGAGCGCGGGGCAAGATAGGCTACGTAAAACCCGCATGGCGCGCAGGTCACTAAGTTGGGGAAAATCTGACCCGGCGTCCGATCAACAAGAGCTTAAGGAGATGTCTCATGCTTGCACTGCGCTATGTCCTTTCCAGTGTCCTGCTGTTCGCGGCCCTGCTTGCGACCCACGCAGGGGCTGCCGATGTCACGACACTCGTCAAGCAGTGCGAGGATTGTCATGGCAAGAATGGCGTGAGCGAGTGGGACGACGTGCCGACGATTGCCGGCATCTCAGCGCCGGTGCACGGTGATTTTCTGCTCGCCTACCAGGAAAAGGCGCGGACGTGTCGCAAGTCCAAGTTTCGACAGGGCGACAAATCACGCCCCGAAACGGATATGTGCGCTACAGCTGGCGAGCTGAGCCCGGCGGACGTCGAGGCACTGGCAAACTATTTTGCGGAACGTCCATTCGTCGCTGCCAAGCAATCCTTTGACGCGCAGAAGGCGGCTGAGGGCAAGAAACTCCATGCGCGTGATTGCGCCAAGTGCCATGCCAATGGGGGCCGCGACCCGGCGGATGACGCCAGTATTCTGGGCGGACAGCATCTCAAGTACCTGCAACAGGCGTTCGCGGACTACAAATCGGGCGAACGCCCGCAGACGAAGAAGATGGCCGACAAGCTTGTGAAGTGGACCGACGCAGAGGTCGAGGCGGTCGCCCACTACTACGCCAGCCTGCAATAGATCGATCGTCCGACCCGAATCAATTCCAACATCCGCACGGGAGGTGAGTGTGAACCAGCAAACCAAGCCGGGAAACGGGGGTCTGTGGTCACGCATCTGGCGGCAGCCGGGCAGCCGCTGGCGCGTCGGGATTCCGGTCGGCGGTCTACTGATGTTCGTCGTCGGTGTCCTCTTCTGGGGCGGCTTCAACTGGGCGTTGGAAGTGAGCAATACCGAGACTTTCTGCACCTCTTGTCACGAGATGCGCGATTTCATCTATCCCGAATACAAGGAAACCATTCACTATTCGAATCGCACCGGCGTGCGTGCGAGTTGCCCCGATTGTCATGTGCCACGGCCCTATATCTACAAGCTGCAACGCAAGGTCATGGCGACCAACGAGCTCTTTCACAAGATCGCGGGCACCATCGACACGCGCGAGAAATTCGAGGCCGAGCGCCGCGCCATGGCGGAACGCGTCTGGCAGACGATGAAAGCGACGGATTCACGCGAGTGCCGCAATTGCCACGAGTTTCAGCACATGGACCCCAAGCAGCAGGAGCGCGTGTCCGCGCGTCGCCACGAAAAGGGGTTCAAGCAGGGTGAGACGTGCATCGACTGCCACAAGGGAATCGCGCACCACCTCCCGAAGGGCTACGAGGAAGAGCAGGAAGCGAAACAGGCAACCGAAGAAGCGCAGGTCGTGCGCGGCCAGCCGCAGCAGCCAGGTTGATCCAGCCGGACTTCTTTAGCAATACTGGCACTTCAGGAGGGCTCGCGACGAGCCACGTGGGCTATTCTGCCGTCGTTCGGGCGGACCGGCCAGGAAGCGACTGAAGGAGCTGATGCCATGACGCCACGGCGCAGGCGCCTGTTGATCGTAGTGGGAATCCTTGCCGGTGTTGCCGTCGCGGCCGCGCTGGCATTCCAGGCATTCCGCCAGAACATGATGCTGTTCTACGATCCTTCGCAGGTCGCGGCCGGCGAGGCACCGGCCCAGCGCACGTTTCGCCTTGGCGGCATGGTGACGGCGGGCAGCGTGGCGCGCGAGCCCGGGAGTCTCGAGGTCCGTTTCGTCGTGACCGACTTCCAGCACAGCGTTCTCGTGTCGTACACGGGAGTGCTGCCCGACCTGTTTCGCGAAGGTCAGGGAGTGATCGCTCACGGCAAGCTCGGCGCCAACGGTGTGTTCGTCGCCGACGAAGTGCTCGCCAAGCATGACGAGAACTACATGCCGCCTGAGGTCGCCGAATCCCTCAAGAAGGCACACCCGCAGACTGGTGAGGCGACATGATTCCCGAGCTCGGCCATCTGGCGTTGATCCTGGGTTTATGCCTGGCGATGGCACAGGCGGGGTTCGCACTTGCCGGCGCGCATTGGCGTCGGCCCGACTGGATGGCCGTGGCGCGACCCGCGGTCGCTGGGCAGTTCGTGTTCGTCGCACTGTCGTTTGGATGCCTGACGACCGCATTTCTGAATCACGACTTCTCGGTCGTATACGTCGCGCAGAACTCTAACTCCGCGCTGCCAGCGTTTTATCGCGTCGCCGCCGTGTGGGGGGCGCACGAAGGGTCGCTCTTGCTGTGGATTCTGGCGCTCTCGGCCTGGTCAATTGCGGTTGCGGCGCTGAGCCGCAATCTCCCGGAATCTTTCCTCAGCCGGGTGCTGGGCGTGCTGGGGCTGATCAGTGCGGGATTCATGACCTTTACGCTCGCGACGTCGAATCCGTTCACACGGCTGCAGCCCGCCGCAGTCGACGGCAACGATCTCAACCCGTTGTTGCAGGACTTTGCGCTGACGATTCACCCGCCGATTCTCTACACGGGCTATGTCGGGTTCGCAGTGGCGTTCGCGTTTGCGTGCGCGGCAATGCTCGAAGGACGGCTGGATCAGAGCTGGGCGCGATGGACGCGGCCCTGGACGGTCGTCGCGTGGCTGTTTCTGACGATCGGTATCTCGCTCGGGAGCTGGTGGGCCTACTACGAGCTCGGCTGGGGGGGTTGGTGGTTTTGGGATCCGGTCGAGAACGCGTCGTTCATGCCATGGCTCGTGGGCACGGCGCTCATCCATTCGCTCGCGGTGACGGAGAAACGCGGCCTCTTCAAGAGCTGGACGCTGCTGCTGGCCATTTTCGCGTTTTCATTGAGTCTCCTGGGCACCTTCCTGGTGCGCTCGGGTGTGCTGATTTCCGTGCACGCGTTTGCTTCTGATCCCGCGCGCGGCCTGTTCGTCCTCATCTTTCTGACGCTGTGCATCGGCGGTGCCCTGGCGCTTTACGCGTGGCGGGCGCCGAAGCTGGCCTCGGATGCGGGATTCGAACTGTGGTCGCGCGAATCCTTCCTGCTCTTCAACAACATTCTGCTGGTGATCGCAGCCGCGTTGATCCTGATCGGCACGCTCTATCCGCTCTTCATGGACGCGCTCGATCTCGGCAAGATTTCCGTGGGGCCGCCGTACTTCACGACCGTGTTCCTGATGCCGATGCTGCCGTTGCTGGCGCTGGTGGGCGTCGGCATGCACGCCTCCTGGAAACGTGCGCGGCTTGCGCAGGTGAAAAGACCTCTCACGATCGCTCTCGGGGCTGCAGCGGTCGTTGCACTCGTGTTGGCGGCCTTCGCGTATGGGCAGGTAAAGGCGCTCACGGTCGTCGGGCTCACTGCCGGGCTGTGGATCATCTATTCCGCGCTGCGCGAGCCGATTTCACGGCTTCGGCAACGTCAGACGCTCTCCGCCGCCGTTCTTGGCATGTCGATCGCCCATCTGGGCGTCGCAGTGTTCACTATCGGAGTGACGACGGTCGAAAGCTATAAGATCGAGCGGGACCTGGCGATGAGGCCCGGCCAATCCGCGACGGTGGCGGGCTACACATTCACTTTCCTCAGCCAGCGCAACCTCAGTGGCGCGAACTACACTGCTGTTGAAGGCGAATTCGCTATCAGTCGCGGCGCTACCCAGGTCGCGCTGCTGCGGCCGCAAAAGCGCATCTACCGCGTGCAGACGAGTCCTATGACGGAAGCAGGAATCAGCGTCGGCTGGACCCGCGACCTGTTCGTCGCGCTGGGCGACCAGCTGGGTGACGGCGCCTGGAGCGTGCGTATCCAGTTCAAGCCGCTGATCCGTTACATCTGGCTGGGTGCCTTGTTGATGGCGATCGGCGGCCTGGTCGCGGTCTGCGACCGCCGCTACCGTACCCAACGCGTGACCGAGCAAGCGACAGCCGCTCAAGCGATGGCGCGAGAGTCGACCTGATGTGGCGCTACGTGCTGCCACTGGCCGGCCTGGCGGTGCTGGTCGTCTTCTTCTATCGCGGGCTGCAAGGCAATCCCTCAGTCATCCCCTCGCCACTGATCGGCAAGCCCGCGCCGGAATTCTCACTGGCGAGCGTCCGCGACCCGAACCGGCAAGTGCAGAGCAGGGATTTCACCGGCAGGATGTACGTGCTCAACGTCTGGGGAACGTGGTGTGTCGGCTGTCGTCAGGAACACGACGTTCTGCTAGCGATCGCACGCACGAACGTGATCCCGATCGTGGGTCTTAATTGGAAAGACGACCGCGCCCTCGCCATTCGCTGGCTCGACCAGTTGGGCGACCCCTATGTCGATTCAGCGTTCGACCCGGAGGGTCGCGCGGCCATCAACTGGGGCGTCTACGGCGCCCCGGAGACGTTTCTCGTGAGCGCAGACGGTCAGGTTCTGCACAAACACATCGCGCCGCTCACGCTCGAGGTCTGGGAACGGGACTTCCTGCCGAAGATCCGCGCACCTCAGGGGAATGCTCCATGAGACGGATAGCGATGGCAGTGCTGCTGGGCTTGATGACGCTCGGCGTATTTGCGATCGACACCGAGCAGGACCTGCCCACAGCTGAGCTGCAAGCGCGCTACGACCGCCTCATCAACGAGCTGCGCTGCCTCGTCTGCCAGAACCAGAGCATCGCCGATTCAAATGCCGGGCTGGCCTCCGACCTGCGACGCGAAGTTCACAGCATGCTGCTGGCGGGCAGGAGCGACGATGAGATCGTCAAGTTCATGACCGACCGCTACGGCGATTTCGTGCTCTATCGCCCGCCGTTCGTGCGGCGCACGTTGCTGCTGTGGCTCGCGCCGGCGTTGCTGCTCGCCATCGGTGCGCTGGTCGCGATCCGCGTCGTGCGGGGGCGCATGCGGCTCGCGAGCACCGACACCGACGATTCCGATATCGAGAGCAGACCCTCGTGACGACATTCGCGATTCTCGGCGCCTTGATGGTGCTGGCTGCCCTTGCGCTCGTCCTTGTGCCGCTCTTGCAATCCGGATCGCCGGGCGTGCGGCGTTGGCCCGCGGCCCTGATTGCGGCGACAGCGCTGCCGGTGCTGGCGTTCGTGCTCTATGGAGTGTGGAGCAACTGGCAATGGGACGGAGAACCGCTGCACGAAGGCACGTCACCGGCGATAGCGCAGATGCTGACGAGCCTGGAAACCAAGCTTGAGTCCAATCCGACCGACGTGAATGGCTGGCTGCTGCTCGGCCGCTCCTACTTTCATTTGAATCGTTTTTCCGAGGCGGCCGACGCGTACCAGCAGGCCTACACGCTGACGCAGGGAAAGGACGTCGAGGCGGTGCTCGGATTGGGAGAGGCGCTTGCATATGCGGATGAACGCATGCTCACCAGCCGTTCGGCGGAATTGTTTGAACGAGCCGTCGAACTGGCCCCCCACCACCCGAAAGCGTTGTGGTACTCGGGCCTCGTGGCGTATCAGGCTCAGCGCTTCGACGTTGCACGACAACGCTGGTCTGCGCTCGTCGCGCTCGACCCTCCCGCGGAAGTGAAGCAGGTGTTGCAAACCAAGATCGCCGAGATCGACGCCGCAGCGGGCGCTTCACCAGCGGAATCACAGCTTCCCACGGCGCAGGCGCCGCTTGTCAGGGTGCGCGTAGCTGTTGCGCCCGAGCTCGCGAGCAAGGTTCCAACCGGCGCACCCCTGTTCGTCATGGTTCGTGCAGGGGAGGGTGGCGGACCGCCGTTGGCCGTGACGCGTCGCGCCAGTGATGAGCTGCCGTTGCTCGTCGAGCTCACGGATCGCGATGCCATGATGGAGGGACGCGGAATTTCATCGGCGTCACAGGTCACAGTGGTGGCGCGCGTGGCGCGCACCGGCGACCCGCGCGCGCAGAGCGGCGATCTCGAAGGGCAGGTGGGCTATGATGTGGGCGCGGGGCAAACGGTCGATCTGATAATCAACTCGATCGTGCCCTGAAACTCTCCAGTCGGCGGACGCCCACATGAGTGATTCGGTGTCGATGACCTTTACCTCGCCGCCCTCGCTGTGGCTGGCATATCCCAAGATGTTTCTTGCGCAGCGACCCGCGCTGGTACCAGAAGGCCGCGAGGTGCCGCAGATCGAAGCGCGCATCGAGAAGCTCAGACCCCGGCGCGATCACGTGGAGTCGTATCGGCGCGTCTGTGGCTTTTCCGCCGATGGCAAGCTGCCGATCACGTACCCACACGTCATGACGATGCCGCTCAACGTCGCGATACTCACCAGCGATGCCTTTCCGGTCCGGCTCATGGGCCTGGTCCACGTGCGCAACGACATCGAGAGTCGTCGGTCGGTCTCCGAGGACGAAGCGCTGGACGTGCATTGCCACCTGGCTGGCCATCGCGAGACGGATCGCGGCCAGGAATTCGACCTGATCACCGAAGCGACTATCGCCGGGAACACGGTATGGTCCGAGTCGAGTACTTTCCTCGCCCGGCGACGTGCGCCCCGTGGTCCAGAAGGACGGAAAGCGCCGGGCAAGGCAACGAGCGATCAAACACCCGCGGCTGTCAGCACTTCAAGCTGGCACGCAGACGCCGATATCGGACGACGGTACGCGGCGGTGTCGGGTGATTTCAATCCGATTCACCTGACTGACATCACTGCCAGGCTTTTCGGCTTCGACCGGGCGATCGCGCACGGCATGTGGTCGCTGGCGCGCACCGCTGCCGAGCTGGAGCCGCGGATTTCTGCCGACGCGGTCAGACTTTCTGCCGGGTTCAAGCTGCCGATCCTCCTGCCGGCCTGGCTGAACCTCCACAGCTGGGAGACGCGCAACGGTCTCGGATTCAGTCTCAAGGATGCGCAGGGAGAAAAGCCGCATGTCGCTGGCAGTTTCGAAGGACTGTGATGCGTGCTGCGTGACTTCAAGTAGCGAGTAGTGGGCAGATTTGCTGATAAGCTCCGCTCGGGCGCCTTCGCCGTCACGACGGAACTGACACCGCCGAAGGGAATCGACCTGGCCGAGCTCTTCGCCAAGGCCGACCGTCTCAGGGATCATGTCGACGGCATCAACCTGACGGAATCGCCGCGCGCGCGCATGGCGATCGAGCCGACGGCCGTCGCGCACCTGCTGCTCGACCGCGGCGTCGATCCAATCGTTCAATTCACCGCACGTGACCGCAATCGAATTGCGCTGCAGTCCGATCTGCTCGGTGCGGCGGCGCTCGGGATTCACAATTTCGTTTTCATGTCGGGTGACCCGCCGCAGAAGGGCGATCACCCGGATGCCAAGGCGGTTTTTGATCTGACCGCTTCGGACATGCTGCGCGCCGCGCATGCGTTGGCCGGAGGGCACGACCTCGCCGGACACAAGCTCAAGGGCGCCCCGCAACTGTTTGTCGGTGCGACAGCCAATCCGGGCGCGGCGGATTTCGCCACGGAAATTGCCAATACGCGGCGCAAGATCGCCGCAGGTGCGAAGTTTCTGCAGACGCAAGCGCTCTACGAGGCGGCCACACTCGAGAAATTTCTCGAGGCGCTCAAGCCCGAAGGTGTCGCCATTCTTGCGGGCATCATTCCGCTCAAATCCGCAAAGATGGCCGGCTGGCTCAGCGCCAACGTCCCCGGAATCCGCATTCCCGCTGCATTGCTGCGCGAGATCGAAGCCGCGGCGGCCAGCGGCCGCGAGGTGCAGACCGGTATCGACATCGCGGCACGGACGCTCCGCGAGTTACGCGGCCTGTGCGCCGGCGTTCATCTGATGATGCTCGGGTGGGAGGCTCATATCCCCGATGTCCTCAAGGCCGGCGGCGTGCGCGCGTGACACCGCCCGCTCCATCGCGGCTGGTACTCATCCTCGGATCGATCGCGGCGTTCGGGCCGCTGTCGATCGACATGTACCTGCCGGCCTTTCCGGCGATGGCGCGCGATCTCAACGCGGATTTCTCGCTGGTGCAACACACGTTGTCGGCGTACTTCATCGGCCTGTGCGTCGGCCACCTGTTCTACGGACCCATCACGGACAAATATGGCCGCCTGACGCCGTTGTGCGCCGGTCTGCTGATTTACGTGCTCGCATCCGTGGGTTGCGCCCTTGCAAGCGACATCCACACACTCATTGCGCTGCGTTTTGTCCAGGCACTGGGCGGCTGCGCAGGGATGGTCATCGTGGTCGCGATCGTCCGCGATCTCTACGACCCACAGGCGTCGGCCCGCATGTTCTCGCGCCTGATGATCGTGATGGGGCTGGTTCCCATCCTGGCGCCGCTGGCGGGCACCTACATCGTGGAATGGCTCGGTTGGCGCGCCATCTTCTGGTGCCTGGCGGTGTTCGGGACGGCCTGTCTCGTTGCGATCATTCTTGGACTGCAGGAGACACGGCCTGAAGGTGCCAGGGCCAGCCTGCATCCGAGCGCGGTTCTGCGCAGTTACGGCTCACTGTTCACCGATCGCAACTTTCTGGGTTACTCACTCTCGGGCGCGATGGCCAACGCGGCGTTCTTCGTTTACCTCACGGGTTCGCCGTTCGTGCTCATGGAGATTTTCGGTGTTTCGCCGCGCACCTATAGCTGGCTGTTCGCGCTCAATTCCATCGGCCTGGTGCTGGGCTCGCAGGTCAATGACTGGCTGCTCGCGCGTCACCGGCTCGGGAAACTGCTTACGCGCGCCAACCTTGTCGCGGTCGTGCTGGCCGCCGCACTGCTGCTCTTCAGCGTCGCCGAACTGGGCGGCGTGAGAGGATTTGCCGTGATCCTGTTCGGTTTCATCACCAGCCGCGCATTCATCCGCTCGAATGCCACCGCGGCGGCGCTCGAATTCCAGGCCGATCGAGCCGGCACGGCTTCGGCGATGATCGGATCGCTGCAGTTCGGGCTCGGCACCGTGGGCGGGGCATTGCTGAGCGTCCTGCACGATGGGACGGCGCGCCCGTTCACGCTGGTCCTGACGATCTTTTCACTGCTCGGATTGATGGTACAGCGAGCCTTGAGCCACGCGACGCGCTCCGTGACCGGCTGAACGTTTGACCTCGCGGCGGACCCCGGTATTCTGCGCCTCGATCTTCTTCTGTCAGGGTGGAGTCGAATATGACTGCAAGAGCGGATGCGAGCGCCGTTGCAATCGAACGCGCCTGTGAGAGGCTCGTATGCGAATTTGCCGAGCGTGTCGACGCGCAGGACTTCGCCGGTCTGCGCGAGCTGTTCGCTGCGGACGCGAGATTCGCGCGACCCACCGATCCGGACAACCTGATCCACGGCGTCGACGATATCGTGAATTCGTATCTGGCACGCCCGCGCGCCCGGATCACGCAGCATCTTTGCTGCAACATCCGCATCAACGCGCGGCCGCCGGATCGCGCCAGCGGCTCATGCCGGGTGTTGCTTTATACGGCCGATGCGAACCAGCCGGAGACACCCGGCAAGGGACGCAAGGCGACGGTCAGTCAGCTCATCGGCGTGTTTGACGATCAGTTCGTGCTGACGACGCACGGCTGGCGATTCGCCGAGCGCCGCGGCCGCCTGGTGATGCACACGTGATCGCCTTGAAGCCGCCGGGTGACTTGCAAAACGTGGCCCTGATCGGCTTCGGCGAGGCCGGCTCGATCCTGGGTGAGGATCTCGCCAAGCTCGGACTCGAGGTCGTGACCTACGACATCCTGTTCGATTCGCCGGCATCGCGGGAAACGATGTTGCCGAAGGCACGTGCCGCGGGAGTGCGTCCACGTGATTCCCTTCGAGAAGCGGTCAACGGTGCGCAACTCGTGATCTCAGCCGTTACCGCGAGTTCGTCGAGCGCGGTCGCAACCAGCGCAGCGCAGGTGCTGCACTCGAAGCAGTATTTTCTCGATATCAACTCCGTGTCTCCTGCGACCAAGCGCAACAACGCGCGCGCGGTCGAATCGAGTGGGGCCGACTATGTCGAGGCGGCGGTGATGGCAGCCATACCACAGCAACGACTGACCGTACCGATGCTTCTCGGCGGACGGAAGGCGGCAGCACTGGAACCGGTACTGCGAAGCCTGGGGATGAACGTGACGACCATCGCCAGCGAGGTCGGCACCGCATCCGCCATCAAAATGTGTCGCAGCATCCTGATCAAGGGACTCGAAGCGCTCACGGTTGAATGCCTGTTCGCCGCGCGTGCGTTCGGCGCGGAAATCAAGGTCCTGTCATCGCTCGATCGCAGCTTTCCGCACATGGGTTGGGGAGGGAATCTGCCGGACTATCTCGTCAGCCGCGTCGCCGAGCATGGCCGCAGGCGCGCCGCCGAGATGCGCGAGGTGGCACAGACGCTGCGTGACATCGGCCTGGAACCGGTGATGGCGAGCGCCACTGCCGAACGGCAGCAGTGGCTCACCGATCGGTTGGACGCGAAGGGCCTGGCCTATCGGCATGACGAGCCGTTTGCGTGGCGTGCACTCGCTGACGCACTTACAGAGCAGGACACGAGGAGGGGTGAGTGAACGCTTCGGGCCACGATCTTCGCGAGACCATCAATAAGGAAGCGATGAGTCGCTTCCAGGTGGTGGCGGTCGCTATCTGCGTGACATTGAACATGCTGGACGGTTTCGACGTTCTGGTCATGGCCTTCACGGCATCCGAGGTGTCCGCCCATTGGAGTCTCAGTGGCAAGGAGCTCGGGCTGTTGCTGAGCGCGGGACTGTTCGGCATGGCAGCAGGCTCGCTGTTCGTGGCGCCGTGGGGTGATCGGTTCGGGCGGCGCGCCATCACGCTCTTCTGCCTGAGCCTGATCACGCTGGGCATGTTCCTGTCGGCGCTTTCGCAGAGCGCCGTGCAACTGTTCGCCCTGCGTATCCTGACGGGTCTGGGAATCGGCGGCATGCTCGCCAGCATCAACGTGATCACTGCCGAATACTCTTCCGACAAGTGGCGCAGCACGGCGATCAGCATTCAGGCCACGGGCTATCCCATCGGCGCGACCATCGGCGGCACGATCGCCGCCGTGCTCATTGCGTATTACGGCTGGCGCTCCGTGTTTCTCTTTGGCGCGGTGGTCTCCGCCGCCATGATTCCCGTCGTGATCCTGCGTCTGCCGGAATCGCTCGACTTTCTGCTGGCCAAGCAGCCGGCGAACGCCCTCGAGAAGTTGAACGCGCTGCTGACCCGCATGCAACGCGGCGCCGTGACTCGGCTCCCTGATCCTCCGGCTGCCGTGCGTTCGTCCGGACCCGGCCTATTGCGGGGAATCCTGTCGACGCCACTCACGGGTTCCACCGTATGCATCTGGACCTCTTTCTTCCTGGTCATGTTCAGTTTCTACTTCGTGCTCAGCTGGACTCCAAAGCTGCTGGTGGCGGCAGGGCTGTCGACTCAACAGGGAATCACCGGTGGTGTGCTCCTGAATGTCGGCGGCATCGTCGGCGGAACGGTTTTCGGACTGCTGGCAGCGAAGTTCAATCTCAAGCGCCTGGAATTCCTGTACCTGGTCGCCGCCGCCGGATTTATCGCGCTGTTCGGCGGCTTTGCGGCCGATCTCGCCTTCGCATTCGTGATCGCGATCGCGATCGGCATCTTCCTGTTCGGCTCGATGGTGGGGCTGTACGCGATCACGCCGATTCTCTATCCCGCCGGCATCCGCACCACCGGGATGGGCTGGGCGATCGGGATGGGACGGATCGGGGCGATCCTGGCACCCCTGATCGCGGGATTGCTCGTGGATGCGGGCTGGGAAACGCCGCATCTTTACTACGCCTTCGCGGTACCGATGGCGATTGCGGTGCTGTCGGTGCGCGCGTTGCCGTTGCAGCGATGAGACGCAGCACTGATCGTATCCTGACGACTCACGTCGGCAGCCTGCCGCGCACGCAGGCCGTGGTGGACATGCTGTTCGCCAAGGAGCAGGGGACTCCGCATGACCCTGCCGCGTTCGATCGCACGATGTCACAGGCTGTGCACGCGGTCGTCCAGCGGCAAGTCGCGATCGGTATCGACGTGGTCAGCGACGGCGAGACGTCCAAGATCGGTTACGCAACCTACATCAAGGACCGGCTGTCGGGGTTCGCTGGCGATAACGAGCGCCAGATCGCCTCCGATCTCAAGGACTTTCCCGACTTCCGCGCCAAGATGGCGCTGCTCGCCGGCAAGCAGTCCTTCAAGCGTCAATCCTGCGTGGGTCCGATCAAGGTCATCGAGCGCGAATCTCTCAGAAAGGATCTCGCCAATCTGCGAGCGGCGGTCCGCGCGTGTGGCGCGCAGGAGGCCTTCATGAACGCGGCCTCACCCGGCGTAGTCTCGGCGTTTCAGCCGAATCGCTACTATTCGACCCACGAGGCCTATGTCGAGGCGATCGCCGAGGCCATGCGCGAAGAGTACGAGGCAATCGTCGCGGCAGGATTCGTCCTGCAGGTCGATTGCCCCGATCTGGCCATGGCGCGCCACACCGGGTTTCAGGATCTCAGTGAAGTGCATTTCCTCGCGCGCGCCGAGCATCAGGTCGAAGCGCTCAACGGTGCACTCCGCAACATTCCCGCGAGTGCACTGCGCATGCACGTCTGCTGGGGCAATTATGAGGGTCCGCACGATCACGACATCCCGCTCGAGAGCATTCTGTCGATCGTGCTGACAGCGAAGCCGAGCGCGATCCTGTTCGAGGCCTCGAACCCGCGTCACGCCCACGAATGGGTTGTGTGGCGCGATACCAGGCTGCCAGATGACAAGATCCTCGTTCCCGGGCTCTTGACGGCCACTTCCAACTATGTCGAGCACCCGGAGCTCATCGCACAGAAAATCTGCCAGTTCGCCGACATTGTCGGCCGCGAGCGCGTGCTCGCCGGGACCGACTGCGGCTTCGGCACGTTTGCCGGCGTCGGCAAGATGGACCCGGAGATCTCCTGGCGGAAGCTCGAGTCACTCGTTGTCGGCGCGGCGCGCGCGTCGAAGCGACTATGGGGCTAGCCAGTCTCTGCCCAACCGGTAGACCAAAGGACAATTGCCGGGAGTGCGCCGTCACTGTACGTTCCGCCCGGAATTCAAAACAGGAGCGATGCATGCGAACAGACGTGACCGTGGCGGATGCCGCCCGTCGAGTGAACTCCTGGTGGTGCGGCATCGCTCTGCTGCTGGCACCGCTGGCTGTGTCCGCCCAACAGAATGCGGATGAGCTCGCCAAGAAATTGGCGAATCCCGTGGCCTCGCTCATCAGCGTGCCGATGCAGCTCAACTGGGATACGGATATCGGTCCGGTGGAGGAGGGCGAGCGTTTCACTCTCAACATCCAGCCCGTGATCCCGATCTCGCTCAATGACGACTGGAACCTGATATCACGCACGATCCTGCCGATCATCGATCAGTCTGACATCTTCCCCGGAGCCGGCAGCCAGACCGGGACAGGCGACGTCGTTCAGAGCCTGTTCTTTTCACCCAAGGCGCCCACCGCCGGCGGACTGATCTGGGGCGTGGGTCCGGTCTTGCTGTTGCCGACCGGGAGCGATGATCTGCTGGGAACCGAGCAGTGGGGCATTGGGCCGACAGCCGTGCTGCTCAAGCAGTCGGGCCGCCTGACCATCGGTGCGCTCGTCAATCACATCGAATCCGTGGCCGGGGACGAGGATCGCGCCGATGTGAGTTCTACGTTTCT
>DATBVX010000042.1:0-14537 GCA_036515135.1 Steroidobacteraceae bacterium | reverse complement strand
CATGCGCGAGCCGAGATAGAACGGCCCGGTGCCGGTGAAGCGGCCGTCGCCCAGGGACTCGACGAGGAACTCGGCCTCGATCGGCGTTTCCCCCACAAACCCCGATTTCGCGCCGAGCGAGAGGCGCAGCCGCCTGCCGATGCCCACGGCATGGGCCTGGCGCGCACACTCGGGATCGCAGATCAGTCCTGCCAAGACGCCCTCGGCCCCCGCACGCATCAGCGCTTTGATGATCGAGGTGCTGTCGCCGTTGCCCCCCGCGCCCGGATTGTCCTGCGTATCGACGAGGATCACCGGCCCGAGACCCACGCGCGCCACCTCCAGTGCACGGCTTACGGCATCCACGATGCTCCAGAAGTGCGTGGCCGCCACGGATTCGGAGCGCGCGACCTCCTCGGCGATCTCATCGACCGCGGATCGAATCGAGTCATCCGTGCCATAGCCGAAGACGCTCGGTCCGCACTCGGCGACATCCGCCAGCGGGAAACCCGATGTGAAATGCAGGCTTAAGATCGAGCCGCGTTCGAGCTCCCGGGCGCGCGCCATGAGCGACCGGGCGGGCTCGATCAGCGTGCATTGCGATGTCAGAGGCATGAGAAAGTCGGCGTGTCGCAGCGCACGCCGCAACGGAGGCTTGGTCGTCAGCCGCGGGACGAGGCTTGCGGCACGCGCACCTGTCTCCGCCATGTCCACGTGCGGATAGGTGCGATAAGCAACCAGCGCGGAGGCCTGTTCCAGCATCGTCTGCGACACGTTCGCGTGCAGATCGAGGCTCGCGACGACCGGGATCCTTTCACCCACCAGCGCGCGCACGCGGCGCAACAGCTCACCGTCGGCGTCGTCGCAATGTTCGGCGACCATCGCCCCGTGCAGATCGAGATAGACGGCGTCGATCGGCAGCGCGGCCGTGAGATCCTCGAGCAGGATGAAGGCGATGCGCTCGAAAGCATCGCGCGTGACCGGTCCCGAAGGTTGCGCTGAACACCACAGGAGCGGCTTGAGCTCGTGCCTATCCTGCGCCGCCTGCTCGATGAAACCCGCGATGGGCAGATTGATGCCGCGCACCGACTCGATCAGCGCGGCACCGCGCGACAGACCCGGCCACGCGTCGGCGTGCACGAACTCCTCGAACGCCGCACGCGAACTCGCGAACGTGTTGGTCTCGTGCTGTACGCCGCCGACCGCGATCCGGGCCATCTCAGACCGTTCGCAGGTTGCGCGCGCGCGTGAGCGACTGCTCGCCGAACTTCTCGTGAATGCGATCGACCGCGGTTCCGAGCTTGTCGTCCGGTGCGGCGGAACTGGAAGCGAACAGGTCGAGTTGCCAGGCGGGGCTCAGGCGTGCCACGCCGACGCCGAGCAGGCGGATGGCGACACGCGGTTGCTCTTCCAGCCAGCCGGCGAGGAGCTTCCGCGCGATGTCGAGAATCAGCTGACCGTCCTGCGTGGGCGGAGAAAAACTCTGCTGCCGCGTATACGTGGTGAAGTCGCGGCGGCGGATCTTGACCTGCACCTGTGTGGTCATGAATTGCTTCGCGCGCAGCCGCGCACAGGTGCGGTCCGCGAGATCGGCGAGCTCCGCGTCGAGCTCCTTGCGATTGCGGATGTCGTGCTCGAACGTTTCCTCGGCGCTGATCGATTTCTCCTCGCAGTCCGCGACCACGGGTCGATCGTCGATGCCCGCGGCGCGCTCGCGCATGCGTTGCGTGAAGCGCCCGAACAACGGCCACAGCACCGAATCGGGTGCGAGGCGCAGCTGGCCCAGGGTATGGATGCCGTGCGCCTCGAGCCGGGCGCCGGTCTTTCGGCCGACGCCGTTCAGCCGTCCGATCGGCAGCGGATCGAGAACGGTGGTCACTTCCTCGGGGCGAATCCACACCAGGCCGTCGGGCTTGCGCAGGTCGGAGGCGATCTTGGCGAGCAGCTTGTTCGAGGCGAGGCCGATCGAGGCCGTGAGCCCGGTGGTCGCGACGATGCGGCGTTTGATTTCGCGCGCGATTTCCTCGGGTGAACCCTTGAGCTTGATGCTCGCCGAGACATCGAGAAAGGCTTCGTCCAGCGACAGGCCCTCGATCAGCGGCGTGAACTCGTGAAAGATCGCGAAGATCTGTTTCGAAACTTCCTGGTAACGACGCATACGCGGCGGGATGCAGATGGCGTGCGGGCAACGCCGCAGCGCCTCGCTCATCGGCATCGCGGAGTGCACGCCGAAGCGGCGCACCTCGTAGCTCGCGGCCGCCACGACGCCTCGCCCGCGCGTGCCGCCGACGATGACCGGTTTGCCCTTGAGCTCGGGGTTGTCGTGCTGTTCCACGGATGCGTAGAACGCATCCATGTCGACGTGAAGGATGAAGCGGGTGGAGTCCAAGGGGGGTGAGTAGTGAGTAGTGAAGGGGTTGGCGGTTGGCGGTTGGGAGTTGACAGTTGGCAGTTGGCAGTTGGCAGTAAGAGATTTTCTCGACTCCTCACTCTTCACTGTCAACTGTCAACTGCCAACCTTCTCCCTCATTCCTTCACCTCTATCATCACCTTCTTCGATACCAGCGGCGGGGTATGCGGTACGTGCAGGTGATCGCCCAGCACGAGCTGCAGGGTGTGCTTGCCGGGCGCGAGCTTCAGCTCGGTCTCGGTTTGACCCTTGCCGAAGTGCAATGACTTGTCGGACGTGGGAACGGGTTGGCCGAGGTCGGCGGGCGGATCCGTGTCGATCAACAGGTGGTGATGACCCGAGTTCTCGAACGCGATTCCTGCCGGCGCGATGCCCATGCCCTTGAGTCCGAACCGCACGACGAACGGGCTCTTGACGACGGCGCCGTCAGCCGGACTGATGATGTACACCTCGGCACCCTGGGGTGAAGGCGTCCGCTCCTGCGCGCTCAACGAGCCGACAACAGAAAGCGCGAGAAGTGTGATGAGGAGGTTTCGCATGGCCGTTCTCCCGCTGAACTGCATCGAGGTTAGGAGCCCGGGGGCCGCAAAGCAACTTCGTCGGCGCGGTGTCAGCTCACACCGTGAGTGCCGTGTAGAAGATCGTGCCGACGAGGGTCAGGAGCAGTGAGATGCCGTAGGTGATCAAGACGACAACGTAGTTGAATGCCGTGAAAAGGCGCGACTGCCGATACACGTGGCGCATCCCCACGAGGATGCACACGGCCGAACTCGCGCTTTGAGACCGTCTTCAGCTTTTCACACACGCGGTCGAGACGCGGCTCGAGCCAGGTCGGCCCTGCGGCACTCCATTTGAACTGGCCGCAATCCCGTCTGGGATCACGCTGGAGTCAGGATCGGCGGCGGCGGCTGACGCTGCCTGACTGGTCATCTCGCGACTCAGCTCGTCCATCGCCTGGCTCAGCGCTTCGCCGTCCTTGCCGGTCACGACGCCGGATGGTTGGCCGGTGCGCCACACGCGCGAATCCACATGCCCGAGGTCATCGATGACATCGTGCGCAAGCGTCGGAAGCGAAATGCTGCGCAACCGCGCGCGTTGTCCGCACTCCCCGCAGAACTTGCCCGCAAGCCGTGCGCCGCAAGTGAGGCAGCGCGTGATGGGCGTCGGGAGGGCCTGCTCCCGGGCGGGCGCAGGCGTGGGCATTGATCCGGTCGCGCTCACGCGACCTGTGCACTTCCCAGGGATGTCTGTGTTGGCGGCTGGGCCGCTACTCCCAGTTCGTGTGACGCAAAGTCATCCACGTTGATGAGCTCCATCACCTTGCGATCGAAGTCGCGCAACAGCGCCGCTTCGGTTTCCGTGATGATGCCCACGGCGACCGCCTGCGAGATCTGTCCCGGAAGCTCGAGCGCCGTCACCTTGCCGGTCTTGGTGCCTTCGACGCGGATGCGCTTCTCGATCGGCTCCGCGGTGATCGCGAGCGTGAGTGCTTCCTGCAGCAAGCCGAGCGGATTGCCTGGCTCGACTGTCCGATAGATGCCGCGGCACAGCCGTTCGCGCGCTTCGGTCGGATTCATGATCAGGTCGACAATCTTCCGGCCAAGCCGATCGCTCGCGGCGGAATACGTCTGCCCGCGCGGGAAGATGAAGAAGCGCATGAAGCCGGCGAGGAAGCGGTTCGGGAAGTTGCGCAGGAAGCTGTGCAGCTGTTCCTGCGCGCGATAGAGGAGGCTGCGGCACGCCCACTCCACGATCGGCAGGTCCTCCTCCGGCCGGCCCTGGTTCTCGTGGTGCTTGAGCACCATCGAGGCCAGGTACATGTAACTCAGCACGTCGCCGAGGCGCGCGGACAGATTTTCCTTCTTTTTGAGGTAGCCGCCGAGCGTGAGCATCGCGACATCCACCGCGAAGGCGAACGACGCGCTGAAACGGTTGATGTGCTGGAAGTAGCGCACGGTGGCGCCGGTGTCGGGCACGCGCGTGAAGCGCGCCAGGGTCAGCGCCATGATGAGCGAGCGCACGGCGTTGCTGATCGTGAAGCCGATGTGCCCGAACAATGCCTTGTCGAACTCTTCCAGGCTGCGCTCGCGATTGTGATCGCGCGCCGCATTCATCTCGCGCAGCACGAACGGGTGGCAGCGGATCGCGCCCTGGCCGAAGATGATGAGGCTGCGCGTCAGGATGTTCGCGCCCTCGACCGTAATCGCCACCGGCACGACCTGATACCCGCGCCCTAGATAGTTCTTAGGACCCAGGCAGATGCCCTTGCCGCCGTGCACGTCCATTGCGTCGTTGGCGACGCAACGGCCCATCTCGGTGATGTGGTACTTGAGCATCGCGGAAGGCACCGAGGGCTTCTCGCCGCCGTCGATCGCGCCCGCCGTGACCGAGCGGGCGGCATCCATGATGTAGGTGTGACCGGCCATGCGCGCAAGCACCTCTGCGACGCCCTCGAAGCGCCCGACGGGCATGTTGAACTGGCGGCGGATGCGCGTGTAGGCGCCCGATGCATACGTTCCGGCCTTCGCGCCCCCCGTCGTGTTCGAGGGCAGCGAGATGCAGCGACCCACGGAGAGCTGCTCGACCAGCATGCGCCAGCCCTGGCCCGCCATGGCGACACCGCCGATGATGAAATCCAGCGGCACGAACACGTCGCGCCCGTGAATCGGGCCGTTCTGGAATGGCACGTTGAGAGGAAAGTGCCGTCGACCGATCGTCACACCCGGAGTTGCGCGCGGAATCAGCGCGCAGGTGATCCCGTAGTCGGTCTTGTCGCCCAGGAGCTTGTCGGGATCGAACATGCGAAACGCCAGCCCGATCACCGTGGCGATCGGCGCGAGCGTGATGTAGCGCTTGGAGAAATTGAGCTTCAGTCCGACGACCTCGCGACCCTGATAGATGCCCTTGCACACGATGCCGGTGTCGGGGAGCGACGCGGCATCGGAGCCAGCGCGCGGGCCGGTGAGCGCGAAACACGGTACGTCCTCGCCGCGTGCCAGACGTGGCAGATACTGATTCTTCTGTTCGTCGGTGCCGTAATGAAGCAGGAGCTCCGCCGGGCCGAGGGAGTTCGGCACCGCGATGATCGAGGAGGCGGTAGCGCTGCGGCTCGTGATCTTGATCAGCACGCAGGAGTGCCCGTAGGCGGAGAACTCCAGGCCGCCATAGCGCTTCGGAATGATCATGGCGAAGAAACCCTTCGCCTTGATGAAGTCCCACACGTGCGGCGGCAGGTCGCCGCGCCGGTGCGTGATGTCGAAGTCGTCGAGCATGCAGCACAGCTCTTCGCACGGGCCGTCGAGAAATGCCTGTTCCTCCGCGGTGAGACGCGGCGGGCGCGCCGACATCAGCTTGTTCCAGTTCGGGCCGCCGGTGAAGAGTTCGCCGTCCCACCACACGGTACCCGCCTCGAGCGCTTCCCTTTCGGTGGAAGACATGCTCGGCAGCAGCCGCTTGTAAGCGCGCAGGAATGGGCGAGTGACGAAGGACTGCCGGAAGGGCTTGATCGTCAGCAGCCACAGGGGTACGAGCGCGAGCCACAGGAGGCTTCGCCACACGACGCCCCAGGCGGAGGCGGCGTCGGTGAACACCGTGTATGCCAGCACCAGCGCCGTGAAGGTGAGGATCGCATTCAGCAGGCTGAAGCGGCGGTACGCGATGAACAGGGTGACGGCCACGAACAGGATGAACCAGAGCAGACTCATCATGGCGACGTCCTTGCGGGAGCAGCGACAGCGGCCGGGAAAACACCGCGGCCTTTTGACGCCACTATAGCGACGAGGCCGGTGCGAGGCCAGAAGGGGAGGTGAGGAGTGAGGAGTGAGTGGTGAGGGAGATGAAGGTTGAAAGTTGGCAGTTGGCAGTTGGCAGATAGAGCATGGTTGTCGCCGTCAACCGTCCCCACTACTCACTCCTCACCACTCACTCCTCACTCAAATCAACTCCTTGACCCCATCGCGTTCCTCGCGCAGCTCCCGCTCGGTGACTTCCAGGCGCCCACGGCTGAAGCTATCGATCGCCAGGCCCTGCACGATCTGGTACTCGCCGCTGCGGCAGGTGACGGGATACGAGAACACGATGCCTTCCTTGATGCCGTAGCTGCCATCGGATGGGACGGCCATGCTGGCCCAGTCGCCCGCCGCGGTTCCCTTGATCCAGGTGCGCACGTGATCCATTGCCGCGGAAGCGGCCGAGGCCGCCGACGACGAGCCCCGCGCCTTGATGACCGCCGCTCCGCGCTGCTGCACCACCGGGATGAATGTCTCGGTGACCCACTTTTCATCCACGAGGGCGCGCGCTGGCTTGCCGTCGACCGTGGCGTGGTTCAGATCGGGATATTGCGTCGAGGAGTGATTGCCCCAGATGATCATCCGGCGGATGCGCGTCACATGGCTCGAAGTCTTGTCGGCGAGCTGGAACAGCGCGCGGTTGTGGTCGAGCCGCGTCATCGCCGTGAAGTTGCGAACATCGAGTCCGGGCGCGTTGCGTTGTGCGATGAGCGCATTGGTGTTGGCGGGATTGCCCACGACCAGTACTTTCACGGCGCGATCGGCCACCGCATCAAGCGCTTTGCCCTGCGCCGAGAAAATCTGTGCATTGGCGAGCAACAGATCCTTGCGCTCCATCCCGGGGCCGCGGGGTCGCGCGCCGACGAGCATGGCGACGTTGCAGTCGCGAAATGCCACGTTGGCATCGTCGCTCGCCACCACCGAATGCAGCGTCGGAAACGCGCAATCGCTGAGTTCCATGACTACGCCCTGGAGCGACGGCAACGCCGGCGTGATCTCGAGCAGGTGCAGCCGGACCGGCTGATCGGCCCCCAGCATCTGTCCCGAAGCCACACGGAAAGCGAGTGCATAGCCAATGTGGCCGGCGGCGCCGGTGATCGCGACGGTGACGGGTTTCTTCATGGACGGCTCCAGGCTTGACTAGCGGCGGCGGTGCGCCGAAAAGGGCGCCGATTCTACCGGCTACCTGTCTGCCGGCGAAGCCTGCTGGTCGATGTAGCCGGGATACGCCTTCTTGAAGAGTGCGAGCTCGCGATCGGCCGCTTCGCTGTCGCCGGCCGAGCGCAGTCGTTCGATCTCCTCCAGCCATTCCTGCGGCGGCTTCAGTGGTTCTTTCCGCGCGGCCGGGGTCTCTGGCTGGTCGTTGTACTGAGAGTCAGCCGGCAGCGAAGACGCAGCTGCGCGTTCGCGTGCCAACTCCCGAGCGGGAGCCGCAACGACACCGGGTGCGACGGCGAAATCACTCGGTGCCTGCTTGGCTTGCTCATCCCTGGAGGTCTGCGGGACTGATTCCTGCAGTGCCGGCTCGGCATTCGCCGGGGCTTGTGCGGCGGTGGCGCGGATTTCCGCTTCGATCACCGGCCGGCTCTTTTCGATTGAAGATGGTGCCGGGGTTGACGCCGGCGGAGTCGCCAAGGTCGCAACGGGTTCGGCACGCGATGTTTCGTGGTCCTCGAGTGCCTTCGGTGCCGGAGCATCGTACGCCGACGTCGCGGATGGGGCCGGTGCGACCGGCGAGATCTCGCGCGGCATCTCCGGCTCGAGCACCACGCGCATCACGAGCGCGAATGACAGCACCACGGTGGCCGCGATCGCGGCCAGCGCGGGCGAGGCGCGAAAGTGGGTGCGATGTTTACGCGGCTGAGCCTGCAGAGCGTCTCGTGCCTGTTTGAGCACGGCCTGATCGAGCGCGGGTGTTGGCCGCTCGGACTTGAGCTCCCCGTAGGCGCGCGACAGCGCGTCCTTGCGTTGCAGGTAGCGCTCGAGCTCGCGATCGTCCGTCGCGCTCATTTCACCGACCTCGTGTCACCGCGACTCTCGCGGCGCAGAGCGGTCACCGTCGTGTCGCCGCGCGTATCGCTCAGACTTTGCCTGAGCTTGGCGAGCGCGTAACGCAGCCGGCTCTTCGCGGTTTCCATGCCGACGCCGGTGAGCTCGCCGATCTCCTCGAGGCTCAAGCCCGTTTCTTCATAGAGAACGAATACCTCGCGCTGCTCGATCGGCAGGCGCTCCAACGCCCCACGCAACCGGGATGCAACTTGCGCGCTATCCGCTTGCCGCTCCGGGCCACGGTGCTCCGAATCCGCGAGCGCATCACTGGCATCATCGAGCGATTCAGCGCGCGCAGTCGGCGCTGTCCCCGCACGCCGGCAATGATCGATGAAGCAGTTGTGCGCGATGGAGAACAGAAACGTCGAGAACTTCGCGAGCGACTGGTAACGCTCGCGGCTGACGATCACCCGACTCCACACTTCCTGGAACAGATCCTCGGTCGCGGCGTGGTCGCGCGTTTGGCGCAACAGATATCGAAACAGCGCGCCCTTGTGGCGTTCGTACAGCCGCGTGAACGCGTGTAGATCGCCCTGGGCGTAACGCAACATCAGCGTGCCATCGTCGTCCTGCGCCGGCATGCGCGTGACGATACTGGGGCGGATAGGTATCGCAAACGGCTGTGTGAGCGCACCGGCGGTCACTGACACTCCTTATCTGGGTCTCAACTCGGCTGCTGCTCGCGCAATCTCAGCCTCGAGATTGAACGCAGACTGGGCTTTTCCGGGTCACACTATCCAGTAACTTATTGATTGCAAAAGACTAAGCGGTCGGGTCGAACGGGCGATCAAAAAGGGCTTGCAATGTGGTTAGTGTTGTAGTCAACTATAACACCAAGGCGCTAGCTGATCGGCAGATGAGCCAGGGCCGAGAGAGGAAAGAGACCCGAATTCACAGTCGCTCCAAAGCTAAAGGGCTTGAGGAGCTGGAGGATGAGCAAATGACCACGCAGATTCGCAAGCCGGTTGTGCGCACAGAGCGGATTGCCGCCATCGGCCTCTTGTCGCTGGTGGCCATGACAACCTGGGCCAACAAGGCCAACGCACAGTCCGAACGCGCGCCCGCAATGATGGGCCACATCGAAGTGACCGCGCGCCCCGTGCATCTCGCGGCGGACAGCCTCGGCCAGATCGTGCAGAAGCTCGAGTCGCTCCCGGTCATTGGTCGCATGACCGTGACGGCGACGCGGCTGCCGACTCTCGCTGAGCAGAGCAAGCAGCCGGCGGGTGCCGGCGAGCCCGCGGTGCGCACCCGGTCGCCGCGCGCCGTTCTGGTACAGTAGTTCGCTAGTCGTCCCGCACAGCGGTTGACCAGGCACACAGCATGGATCCGAACTGGAACGACAGTCAGCCCATCTACCGGCAGCTTCGGGATCGTGTCGTCGCGATGATTCTCGAAGGCGTGCTGAAGGACGGCGACGCGTTGCCCTCCGTGCGTAGCGTCGCCGCCGAGTACCAACTCAATCCGCTGACTGTTCTCAAAGGCTACCAGCAGCTGGTCGATGAGCAGCTGGTGGAGAAGAAGCGCGGTCGCGGCATGTACGTCAGCGAAGGCGCCACCCGAGCCCTGATGAAAGACGAACGCCAGAAATTCCTGGAGGATGAATGGCCGAACGTCGTGGCAACGATCTCGCGACTGGGTCTGAGCGCCGCCGACCTGCTCGCGCGCGCCGACTCGAAGCCGGCCGCTGCCCCTGCGCCCAAGTCGAAGGAGAGCGACGATGACCGCAATGATTGAAATGCGCGGCGTCAGCAAGTCCTTCAAGCAGACGAAGGCGCTCGACAACGTGAGCTTCACCGCGCAGCCGGGCCGAATCATGGGCCTGATCGGCCCCAACGGCGCCGGCAAGACCACGGCACTGCGTGCGATTCTCGGGCTCACCAATTACGAGGGAGAACTCAAGGTCCTGGGGCTCGATCCCTATAGGGAACGCGATCGCCTGATGCAGGACGTGTGTTTCATCGCCGATGTCGCGGTCCTCCCCGGTTGGCTGCGCGTGCACCAGGCCGTGCGGTTCGTCGCCGGCGTACACCCGCGATTTCGCCCCGACCGCGCCGAAGAATTCCTAAGCCGCACCGCGATCAAGCGCTCGAGCCGCGTGCGCGAGCTGTCGAAAGGCATGATCACGCAGCTGCACCTGGCGCTCGTGATGGCAATCGACGCGCGCTTGCTGGTGCTCGATGAGCCCACGCTGGGACTCGACATTATCTACCGCAAGCAGTTTTACGAAACGCTGCTGTCGGACTATTTCGATCACGAGCGGACCATCCTGCTCACGACGCACCAGGTGGAGGAGGTCGAGAACATCCTGACCGATCTGCTCTTCATCGATCGCGGTCGCATCGTGCTCGATAGCAGCATGGAGGACGTTGCCGCGAACTTCGTGCAGCTCACCGTGAACCCGGACCATGTCGCCGCCGCGCGCGAGCTCAAGCCGTTCTACGAGCGCGAAGTATTCGGCCGTACGGTCATGTTCTTCCAGAATGCCACTGCCGATGCGCTCCGCCGGCTGGGAGAGGCGCACACGCCGAGCGTCGCCGACCTGTTCGTGGCCAAGATCAAGGGAGCCATCGCATGAATCACCTGCCATTGCTCGTGCGTCGCGAATTCTGGGAGCACCGGGCGTTCGTAATCGCCCCGGCCGTCGTCGCCGCCATCCTGCTGCTCGGCGCAATGTTCGGCCATATGGATTTTGGCGGCGCGTCGGTGAAGTTCACGGAGCAACCCGAGCTCATGGAGAAGCACGTGGCGATCATCGGCGGCATCCTGACCGCGCTCGCCCTGCCGTACGTGATCGTGATCGGCTGCGTGATTGTGTTCTATCTGCTTGACTGCCTGTACGCGGATCGCAAGGACCGGAGCGTGCTGTTCTGGAAGTCACTGCCGGTGTCGGACCGCTCCACCGTGCTGGCCAAGCTGGTCACTGCGGCTGTCGTGCTGCCGCTGCTCACTTTCGGCGCGATCGTCCTGAGCAACTTTGTCTTCGCGCTGATCGAGTCGATCCGTTCGAGCATCGGGGGTCACGACATCTGGGCGCTGGTCTGGGAGCCGTACGCGTGGTTCGGCGCGCACGCGCTGATCCTGTACGGCATCGTAGCCGCGATGCTTTGGTACTTGCCGCTCGTCGCCTGGCTGTTGCTGGTCTCGGCGTGGGCCCGGCGCGCGGTGATCCTGTGGGCGGTGCTGCCGCCGCTGATGGCCATGTTCCTCGAAAAAGTATTGTTCGACACCTCCTACTTCGCGGGCGTGTTGCGCGGCCGGTTCGTCGGCTGGATCGACGCTGCGCTCAGGAGTGATCCATCCGGAGAGCGCCTGATCATCATCGACGGTGAAACGACTCCCTGGTCGGCGCGCATCGAGTCCATTGTCGACCCCACCGGGTTCCTCGCGAGCCCGGGTCTGTGGATCGGCATCGTGGTGGCAGGGCTCTTCGTCTGGGCGGCGATCGTGGCGCGACGGCACCGCACCGACACCTAGCGCATACCGGCTCATGCAGGCTAACCCACCCCTGGGGCCTGCCAACCTGACAGCCAAGCAATCGCTTGGCTGTTTTTTGTGTACGAAAGTACACTGCCGTCGGGGAGAAACCGCAATGCCGACCCGATACCAGCCCGCTCGCCGCCAGCTCGTCGCCTTCGTCGCCGCGATCGGTGCGACGGCCACGCTCGCGGCCTGTTCGGCGCCGCGGCGCGTCGATACGGAAGTGGCGCCGGCGGCGGATTTCACTACTCGTCACACGTTCGCGTGGCAGGAATCCCAGGCGTCCTACGATCCCCAGCCCCCCGAGCCGGATGTTGAGGCAGTCAAGCGTGCGATCCGCGACACCGTCGTCGAACAGCTGGCACTCAAAGGCTTCCACGAGGCCCAGAATGCCGAGCCCGATTTCCTGGTGAGCTTTCACCTGGTCGTCACCACCGTGATGACCGAGCCCGAACTCTGCTCCCGCCGCCACATCATCTTCCAGTATTCGGTCTCCACGCCGGCGCTCGACGAGATCGAAGTGTGCGATGGCACGACCCTCAATCCGCGAATGGTTCGCCAGGGAACCCTGGTGGTGTTCGTGGTTGATCCGACCACGCGCAATCTGCTGTGGCAGGGCGCGGTGGTCGGTGCCGCCGTCTCGCGCCGCGACAACGTCGAAACGCTGCGCGGCGCCGTGACGCAGATGCTGGCGGAGTTCCCTGCGGGACCCGTGTGACCCGTAGCGCGCGGCAGGCGTTCGCCATTCTCGGCACGCTTCTGTCGGCAATCCTGGCGCAAGCGGCATGGCCGCAATCCTTCGCCATTCGCGACCAGAATCCGTTGCTGCGCGGTCAATACCTGCCTCATGCGGTCACCCGCGCGCCCGCGGACGGCCGTCTCGTGCATCAGTTGCAGCTGACACTCAGCAACACGGCTAATGTCGAGACGCGCGGCGGCGAATCATTGCGGGTGGATGGCGAGGCGACCGAGCTGCGCTGGCTCGCGGCCTGGCAACCCGCGGAACGGCTGCAGGTCCGCTTCACGGTTCCCCTGGTGCACTACAGCGGCGGCGTGATCGACGGCGCAATCGACGAATGGCACGACGCCTTTGACTTCGCGGAGGGCTCGCGGCCAATTGTGCCGCGAGGCGAGTTCGAATATCGGTACTCGTCCGCGGTCGGCACGGTGCAGGAGTCGGATTCTGGAACGGCCTTGGGCGACACCGCGGTTGAGGCCGGCTACGTGCTCAAGCAGACGACTGCTGCGACACTGGGTGCCTGGCTCGGCGTGGAGATGCCGACAGGTGACCGATCGCGCCTCGCCGGCAACGAGGCGTGGGACCTTGCCGCGTGGATCGAAGGCGCCGGTTCGCCGTCACAACGCTTGCGACTGGATGGACGCATCGGCGCAATCCATCCAGGTTCGGCCGCGCCGTTGCCGCTCGAGTCCGCGAGCTGGGTTGCTTTTGGCAGCCTGGGGGCGACGTGGGGCGCGCTACCCGCGCTCGATCTGCGGTTGCAACTCGACGCCCACGACAGCTTTGTCGAAGACACAGAACTGCGGCTCCTGAGCCCCGCCCTGCAACTGACCCTGGGTGCCGAATATCGCCAGGCGGGCGGCTGGCGCCTGCAGTTCGCAATCACCGAGGACCTGCGCGTGGGCGCCTCGCCGGACATCGCACTCCACTTCGGGATACAGCTCGGCGGCAGCCAGCTGCGGGTTGTGCCGGGACAATAGCTGCTATCGATCGGCCCCATCGAGACAAACAGTTGGGCATTTGGTGCCCGGTGTGGACAATACGACGGTCAAGCGATCGACCAGATCGGTGGGATTCGAGGAGTCGCCATGCACCAGACGAGAAATGATTTGCCGGAAAAGACGCGCCGCAGGATGGCAGACCTGTTGAATGCACGGCTCGCAGACGCCATCGATCTGCAGACTCAGGCCAAGCAGGCGCACTGGAACGTCAAGGGCGCCAACTTCATCGCGCTGCATGAGCTGTTCGACGACGTCGCTGAAAACATCGAAGGGCACGTCGATACGCTGGCGGAGCGCATCACCGCCTTCGGCGGCACCGCCGAAGGCGCGCTGGCAACGGTCGCCAAGCGCACGTCACTCGATCCGTATCCCGCGGAAGCGGTCGATGGCCTGGCCCACGTGGCGGCGCTCGCCGCTGCGCTCGCCGATTTCGGGCGCAAGGTGCGCCGCGCGATCGACGACGCGGCCAAACTGAAGGACGCGGGAACCTCGGATCTATTCACCGAAATTTCGCGCGACGTCGACAAGTACCTCTGGTTCCTCGAAGCGCACGTGCAGGATCGGTCCTGAAACGAGATCAGTGGTCATCGGCGCTGGCTGCGACAGCGGTATTGCTGCTGTCGGCGGGTTGCGCGCGTTCCGAGACGCAATCGCCCGCGCAGATCCTCGAGACCGCCAACGCGCTTGCCGCCCAGGGTGATCTGGGTGGAGCGATCCGTACGCTTCAAGACGCGTTAGCCACCGCGCCGGACAACATCGAACTGCGTCGGCTGGAAGCACGCCTGCATCTGCGCAATGGAGACGCCGCCGCCGGCGAGGCGTCGCTCCGCCAGCTCCTCGCCCGCGGTGTCCCTTCCGAGCAATTGCTCGAGGATCTCGGCGATGCGCTGCTGGCGCAGAAGAAGTACTGGGAGGCCCTTGAGCTGGCCAAGTCGACTCAGGGTTCGACGCCGCTGGCCCAATTGCAGGCCGACCTCCTCGGCCTGCGCGCCCAGGCGGCGCTGCCGGATCGTGACGACCGGCGCATCGTTCGCGCCGTGGCGGAATTCGCGCGACGCCGCGAATCAGCCGGGGCAGACGCGAGCGGCGGG
>DATBVX010000041.1:0-3545 GCA_036515135.1 Steroidobacteraceae bacterium | reverse complement strand
TGCTCCAGCATCCGGCGCGACAGGTGGCCGCTGATCGATTCGAGCACGTGATCGGCCACGCCCATCTCGGCAAGCTCAGTGATGACCGTGTGCCGCTTATGCCGGATCCGGCATAAGCGGCAGCATGCCGGGTCCCGGATTATGCCGGGTTGCCACGTTGCCTGGAGGAAAACCCTGGTGGATCCCGCGAATGCGATGGCTGTCGACCCGGCATAATCACAGGCTCTCCAAGAAGCGCAGCAGCTGGTCCTCGGGCCGATAGCGAGAGGGTCTAACGCCGAGCGGCTCCACGCGTGACAGCGCCTGCTCCTTCAAGCGCAGGTCCGCGTGCAAATACATCTGGGTCGTTTCGACGGACTCATGGCCCAGCCAGAGCGCGATCACGGATTGGTCGACGCCATGGGCACGCAGCCTCATCGCGGACGAATGTCGAAGCACATGAGGACTGACCGTCTTCTGTTTCAAGGACGGACAGGCGTGTTGGGCGCGCTGTGCGTGACGGGCGACGAGTTCTTCGACCGCATCGCGACTGAGCGGCCGACCGCGAATGCTCGGAAACACCCGCTCACTCGGCGCCGGTAGATCCTTTCGCAGCCATGGCTGCAGAACGGCGGCCGTGTCGCGGCCGAGCGGGGTGCAGCGTTGTTTCCGTCCCTTCCCTTCGCATCGGATGTGTGCGCCACTACCCAAGACGATATCCTCGCGCCGGAGCCCAATCAGTTCCGAGACGCGCAGACCCGTCTGAATCGCGACGGCCAGGAGAGTCCGGTCGCGACGGCCGATCCATGTCGACAGATCGGGCGCGGCGAGGACGGCGGTGATCTCCGCGCGGTCGAGAAACGCGATGGGCTTGCGCTGGTGGCGTTTGCTGGGCATCGCGAGGACCTGTTGGCACAGCAACGAGTGCGCCGGTTCGGCGAGCGCGACATACCGAAAGAACGAGTGAATCGCGGCCAGACGCGCATTGCGGGTCCGACTGGTGTTGCCGCGCCGCTGCTCCAGATGCTCGAGAAACCTCCCGACGAACGCGGGCGCGAAATCCTCCGTCTTCACCATGGAGGGAGCCTTGCCCAGCTGGGCGGCGGCGAAGCGCAGGAGCAACCGAAAGGTATCGCGATAGCTGGCGATCGTATGCGGGCTCGCTTGCCGCTGTCGGAGTAAACGGTCGGTGAAGAAGCCCTGCAAGAGCGATTGGAAACTCGCGGCGATCATGGCGTGACCTCCGGTTGGGTCTGCGTGAGGCGCTCCGCCGCGAGCTGCAGCAGCTCGGGAATCGCTTCGAGATACCAGTACGTGTCGGCGGTGTGCACGTGCCCAAGATACGTCGACAGTTTTGGGAGCTCGCGCTCCACATCGACGCCGGCCCGGTACCACGCGATCAAGGTCTGAGCCGCGAATCGATGCCGTAGGTCCTGAATGCGTGGCCCGCGCCCGTGGCGGCCCCCGCTGGTCGGTGGCCGCAACCCGACCGAGCGGGAGACGACCGCGAAGGTGTACCGCGTGATCCATTCCGTGATACGGGTGCGTCGTTCCGACACGAAGAAGGCCGGCGTCACCGGCCGTGGCACCAGCTGATCTCTCGCCTCGCCATACGCCCGCAGCGCCTCCTGCGTCGTGGGGTGGATCGGGACCAGTCGAGACTTCCCGAATTTTGTGCGTCGAATGGTGAGCACGCCTTCCTGCAGGTCGACATCCGATCGATCGAGATGGAGCGCTTCATTGATCCGCAGACCGGTCACCGCCAAGAGTCCCAACAGCGTGGCATAGGTGCGCCCCCGAAGTTTCTTGGCGGATGGGAGCGTAGCGGCACTCTGGATCAAGCGGACCACGTCCTGATCGGTATAGAGCCGCGGCGGTTTCCGGCGGTACCGCTGGCCGACCAAGTCCGCGGGCGGCACCTCGGTGCGGGGATCGGACGCGCGGCGCCACACGGCAAATCGCCGCGCGATACTCAGTCGCCACGCCCATGTGCTGGGCTGGGCCTCGGTCGGTTGCAGGGCCCATTGGCGCGCCAGCTCGGTGGTGATGAACGGACTGCCCGCCTGATCCACGAACGCGACGAAGGTGCGCAGAAGGCTCGCCGGCAGCCGGAACACAAACCCCAAGTTCTGACGCATGGCGGTGTACTCGGTGAGCGCCTCGGACAGATCGCTCATTGCGCACCTCCCCCAAGTGGCCAGGGTTGGGCGAGCGCGCGCAGGCTGGCGATGTCCACCTTGGCATAAATCTCGGTCGTGTTGACGCTACGATGCCGGAGCACCTGTCCGATCTCTGGCAGAGAGGCTCCGTGACGGAGCATCCGCGTTGCGAGACTGTGACGCAGCAGATGTGCGCCTTTGAGCGCGGGACACAATCCGGCCCGGGCCAGGGCCCGGCACACAATCGTGCTTACGGTACTCGGACCGGTGAAACCTCGTCGTGGCGCCTTCGTGCACAGGAAGACCCGCCGCGTCGGGTGGGTCGGGCGATCTCGCCGGATGTACGTCGCGAGAGCCTCACCGACCTCGCTCGGCAACGGCAGACGATCCTGGGGAAGCCGTTTGCTGCTCCGAACGGTCATCTCTCCCGCGCGCCAATGGATATCGTCGAGCTCTAACGCGACAATTTCTCCGGCGCGAAGCCCGAGACGGGCGAGCAGCAGCAGAATGGCCTGATCGCGCCGGCCCACGGATGTCTGGCAATCGCACGCCTGGAGCAGACGCTCGACCTCGTCGGGGCTGAGATACTTCGGAAGGGTCGCTAATCGCCAGTCCGCCATGCGCGGCACGCACGCCGCCAGGTCGCGTCCAATGGCGCCGCGTTGCAAGAGGAACTGAAAGATCGAGCGCAACGCGGTCCCCATCAGCTTTGCTCGGCCGGGGCTCATCGTAGGCGCATGGTGAACGACAAACCTCGTCACCGTCGAGACATCCAGTGCGCGAAGATCCATCGGCCCCTGGCCGAACCGCTCGGTGAGAAATCGCCGCAAGTATCCGCAGTAATTCGTCACCGTGGCGGGAGCCAGCCCGCGTTCGACCACCAGGTACTGCTCGTACTGGCGCTGCAGCCTGCCGAGTGGAGTCTCGTCGATCACTGGTGCCGGCGAGGGGATGACGCCGAGCGTGCGGAGATGGGTGACAAACTGCCGGACCGCGACGGACTCGCCCCGCTGCAACTTCCCGAGGCGTGTGCGGTCATGGACGAACGTACCCACAAGCTTGTCGTTCAACTCGGCGATCCCGCGCCGGCGCCGAGCCATCCACTGATCGACGTGTCCGAGAAGCGTCAGCTGCGAGCGCGCCGTCGCTGCGGCGTACCCGCACCTGGCGAGATGCGCTGCGAACGAGTCAAGATGCGCGCCAAGAACTCCCGATCGTAGGCGCCGAACGGTGTCGCGACTTTCGATGAACTGATCCAGCATGTCTCCTCCATTCCCGGCTCAAGAGCCGCAGAGGAGAAGACAGCCGGATTATGCCGACTTGGCAAGCGCCAAATTGACCGTGACAGGCCCGAAAGGGCACCTCCCACGCTGGACCCGGCATAATCCTGGACCCGGCATGTTGCCG
>DATBVX010000040.1:0-3985 GCA_036515135.1 Steroidobacteraceae bacterium | reverse complement strand
AACGCTATCGGCCAACAACACGCTTCGACTGCGTAATTGCGCGAGCGCTCGGAAACCTGTCGGAGTTCGTACGCGTCGCTGGACATCTGTGTGCGCCGCGAGGAAGGTTGCTGGCAATGAAAGGGAAGTCCCCAAGGGCGGAAATCGACGACCTGCCACAGGGCTGGCAACTGGTCGCGTTGCATCGGCTACGCGTCCCAGGTCTCGACGCCGAGCGGCACTTAGTCGAGCTCGAACGGTCAGCGTCGCGTCGCTGACCAAGGGCCACGATGGGACGAATAGCAATCACCGGCGCCAGCCGGTAGGCTCGGTTCTTCCATGAAGCGCGTCATCGCAATCGCCAACCAGAAGGGCGGCGTCGGCAAGACCACCACCGCCGTCAATCTCGCTGCGTCCCTCGCGGCGACCAAGCGTGACGTCCTGCTCGTCGACGTCGACCCGCAGGGCAACGCCACCATGGGCGCGGGAGTGGACAAGCGCACCGTGACCAAGACCTCTGCGGGCGTGCTGCTGGGGGAATACGAAGCCGCCGCGACGCTGATACGCGTCGATCCGGGTGGCTTCACGCTGATGCCCGGCAACGACGAGCTCACCGCGGCCGAAGTGCGCCTCCTGACCGTGCTTGCCGGCCGTGAAATGCGCCTGCGCAATGCCTTGCGCCCGATCAAGGGCCTGTTCGACGTCATCCTCATCGACTGTCCACCGGCGCTCAACATGCTCACTGTCAATGCGCTCGTCGCCGCGGACAGCGTGCTGGTACCGATGCAGTGCGAGTATTACGCACTCGAAGGTTTGTCGGCCCTCGTGAGCACGATCGAGCAGATCCGCGAAAGCATCAATCCGGACCTCGAGATCGAGGGAATCCTGCGCACCATGTTCGACCCACGTAATAACCTCTCCAACGAGGTCGCCGCACAGCTCATCCAGCATTTCGGCGACAAGGTGTTTCGCACCGTCATCCCGCGCAATGTGCGGCTCGCCGAGGCGCCGAGCTTCGGCAAACCGGCGCTGTTTCACGACAAGGATTCACGCGGCGCGCTCGCCTATCTCGCGCTCGCCGGCGAGATGCTGCGCAAGGAAGATGACGATAAACTCACGAGCCATGGCGGCTAAGAAGACGGGACTCGGTCGCGGGCTCGAGGCCCTGTTGGGCCAGGCGCCCGCACGCGCGCCGGCCGCGAGCGAGGAGCTGGCCCGGATCCCGCTCGATCTGCTGCAGAAAGGACGCTACCAGCCACGCATCGACATGCGGCCGGAGACGCTGCAGGAGCTCGCCGATTCGATCAAGGCGCAAGGGGTCGTGCAGCCGATCGTGGTGCGGCCCCTTGAGCCTGCCGGTCCAGCCGGTGCGCAGCGTTACGAGATCATTGCGGGAGAACGCCGCTGGCGAGCTGCGCAGATGGCGGGCCTCGATCGGATCCCCGCCGTCATTCGTCGCGTCCCCGATGAATCCGCGGTGGCAATGTCCCTCATCGAGAACATCCAGCGCGAGAACCTGAATCCATTGGAGGAGGCACGCGCGCTCGAGCAGCTGGTGGGCGAGTTCAAGATGACTCACCAGGCCGCGGCCGAGGCGGTGGGCCGCTCGCGGGTCGCTGTCAGCAACCTGCTCAGGCTCCTCGAGCTGGGCGATGAAGTGAAGGAGCTGGTTGAGAAGCGCGAGCTCGAGATGGGGCACGCGCGCGCGCTGCTTGCCCTGCAGGCGCGCAAACAACAGACCGAGGTGGCGCGGCTGGTCGCGAAGAAGGGACTTTCGGTCCGCGAGACCGAGGCGCTGGTGCGACGCCTGACCGCCCGCTCCGAATCGACAACCGGCGATGGCGGGCGCGGCGTCGTCGATCCCAATATCCGCAAGCTCCAGGACGATCTTACCGATCGGTTGGGCGCGAAGGTCACCCTACAACACAACGCCCGCGGCAGCGGCAAGCTCATCGTCAGCTATCACAGCCTGGATGAGCTCGACGGAATTCTCGAGCGCATTCGCTAAAGCCTTAGCCCTTGATTTACGGCGCAATTCGCGCCGTTTTTTGGTTGAAGCACTGCACCAGAGGCCCTATAATGCGCGGCCTTTTTCGCGGCGGGAGCGCTGTGAGCACTGAGGACGTAAGAGGCGCCCGCCGTGCCGCAATGAATCTTGTGCTCGCGCAGTTCGCCGCCACATTGATCATCGCGGTGTCGTTCTTGATCGGGTCGAGCGCACAGGCGTGCGCGTCGGCCCTGATCGGTGGCGGCATCGGCGTGGCGGCGAGCCTCGCGATGGCGATGATCATGTTTCGCAGCGCCAGCGGCGCGGATCCGAAACGGATCCTGCGCAGCGCGTATCGGGGCGAGGTGGTGAAGCTGGCGCTGACCGTGCTGCTCATCGTCGCCGCGTTGAAGTTTGTGGAGCTCGCGGTGTTGCCTTTCTTCGTGGCTTACTCCGCGACGTTCCTCGTGTACTGGATCGCGTTAGTGAAGTCGCCGACTGTCTGAAATCACGCACATCATGGCTGCCGAACAACCCGCAACCGTCAACGAGTACATCGTCCATCACCTGACGAACCTGACTCACAAGACGGGCGAAGGCGGGTTCTACGCACTTCACGTCGACAGCATCTTCTTTGCGGTACTCCTTGCCGTGGTGTTCGGCGGCAGCTTCTGGTTTGCGGCGCGCACCGCGACCGCGGGTGTGCCGGGCAAGTTCCAGAACTTCGTCGAACTACTTGTGGAGACGGTTGACACCCAGGTCAAAGACACTTTTCACGGCACCAGCCGCCTGATTGCCCCACTCGCGCTGACGATCTTTTGCTGGGTGTTGCTGTTCAACTCCATGGACCTCCTGCCAGTTGACCTGCTGCCCTGGCTCGCAGGAAAGGCAGGCGTGCACAACCTCAAGGTCGTGCCGAGCACCGATCTCAACATAACCTTCGGCATGTCGATCACGGTTTTCCTGCTGGTGATGTTCTACAGCATCAAGATCAAGGGGGCCGGCGGCTTCGCCAAGGAGCTGCTGCTGCAGCCTTTCGGTGTGTGGGGCATGCCGGCCAACCTGCTGCTCAACCTGATCGAACACGTCGCGCGCCCCGTATCGCTGGCGCTGCGACTGTTCGGCAATATGTACGCGGGCGAGATGATCTTTCTGCTGATCGCACTGTTCACCATCGGCAAGGGAGTGGAAGGCCTGTTGACGCTCGGCGGAATCGGGGGCTTCGTCCTGCAGAGCGCGCTCGGGTTTGTGTGGGCGGCGTTCCACGTTCTCATCATCACGCTGCAGGCATTCATCTTCATGATGCTCACGATCGTGTATCTGAGCATGGCGCACGAAGAACACTGAGAATTTACGCTAACGGTTTTGCGGAGGAGAAGTCATGGAAATTGCCAATCTGATCGCTAACGTCCAGGGGATGACGGCGCTCGCCGTCGGCATCGTGTTCGGCATGGGCGCGCTCGGAACCGCCATCGGTTTCGGCCTTCTCGGCGGGAAGTTTCTCGAGGGTGCCGCGCGGCAGCCAGAGATGGTGCCGATGCTGCAGGTCAAGATGTTCATCGTCGCCGGCCTGCTCGACGCCGTGGCGATGATCGGCATCGGCTTCGCGCTGTTCTTCACCTTCGCGAATCCGTTTCTCGCGGCGGTAAGGGCGGCGGCCGGCGGCGGCTGAGCGTCACCCAGCAAGCAAGACTACCGTCGGAGGGAATGAGCCGTGAACATCAACCTCACCCTCATCGTCCAGATGTTCGTGTTCGCTCTGCTCATCTGGTTCACGATGAAAGTTGTCTGGCCGCTAATCCTGGGCCCCATGGACGAGCGTGCCAAGCGCATCGCCGATGGTCTCGCCGCCGCCGACAAGGGTCAGAAGGACCTGGCGCAGGCGAAGTCGCGCTCCGATGACATCATCCGCGAAGCGCGCGTCAAGGCGGTGCAGATCGTGGACCAGGCTCAGCATCGCGCCAATGAGCTCATCGATCAGGCGAAAACGACCGCGATCTCAGAGGGCGAACGGCTGGT
>DATBVX010000039.1:0-4695 GCA_036515135.1 Steroidobacteraceae bacterium | reverse complement strand
GGTCACGACGTCGATCTGCGCTCTATTGCGCCCCTGCGGAAACCCGGAGAACGCGAGCAGATTGACGTTTGCGTCACGCAGTGCCTCGAGGATGCGAGCGGCCTCTCCGGGCTTGC
Organism: Steroidobacteraceae bacterium; assembly: GCA_036515135.1. Classification (GTDB taxonomy): domain Bacteria; phylum Pseudomonadota; class Gammaproteobacteria; order Steroidobacterales; family Steroidobacteraceae; genus DATBVX01. Next base: position 4,579 of record DATBVX010000039.1, on the reverse strand, counting down.
TCGCCCCTGTGACGTACGCGTAGTTCACTTTGCGAATCGTGGTTGGCATTGTGGCTCCTTGATCGGCACGGGCGGCTGTTATAGCGCTATCTCGCGTGCAGCTCCACGATGTCGCCATCGGCGACGCGGTGCTCCGGCCCCACCTGCTGGCCGTCGAAGGCGCCACTGCCCCACAGGCGCGCAAACTTGAGGGTGCGGGCAACGTCCTGATGTACGAGCCGCGCGACATCGAGCACTGTGTCGCCGCGACGCACCGTGAAAGGCCGCACTCTCTCGGCGGGCCGGCCGGGCAGCTTCGTGTACACCCGTACGATGCCCAGCGCCTGGAAGACGAACGGCGCGAGCTGGTCGAGGCCGTGACCAGTCAGTGTCGAGGTGGCGATGGCGGGATAGCGAACGTCCGTCAGTTCTTCGAGCACCCGCACCTCGTCGGGGTCGGGATCGAGATCGAACTTGTTCGCGACGAGGAGGGCGGGGAGCTGGACCTGGAACGGGTCCGGCACCTCCTCGGCGCCGCGCGCTTCGCCTGATTCTGCTTGCGACGCAGGCGCTGAGTCGGGGTCGGCGCTGAGGCCGGGCCAGCGATCGCTCAGCGTGATCTTGCGCTGCGCCAGCTCCGTGCGAATGACGAGCAAGTGCTCGGCGCATGCGGGATCGGCGAGATCGACCACGAGCCATGCCGCATCGACCGTCTGCAGCAGTCCCGCCATCCACGGTTCCGTGCGTTCGGATGAAATCGGCGGCAGATCGACGAGCTGGAACGTGATGTCCTCGAACGGCAGCATGCCCGGGAGCGGCGCGCGCGTCGTGTACGGAAACGGCCCGATCTCGGCTTTCGAACCGGTCAGGATCGCGTGCAGGCTCGATTTTCCCGAGTTCGGCGGGCCGATGAGGCCGACCTGCGCGGCGCCCTCGCGATGGACTGAATGCGCCGAGCCGCCCCGCGCCGGCCCCTTGCGGGGCTCGACCAACTCGTCGCTGAGCTGTTTGATCCGCGACTTGATGTCGGCCTGGATGCGCTCGGTCCCCTTGTGCTTGGGGATCGTGCGCAGCATGTCCTTCAGGCAATCGAGGCGCTCGCGCGGCTCGCGGGCCGTGCGAAAGGCCTGCTCGGCCTTCTTGTACTCCGGTGAGAGATTGGCCGGCATTGTGCAAAGAGCGTACAACAATCAGCCGACGCCGTAGCGCGAGCCGCAAATGGGCAATCAGAACGCCCGGTGGAGCGGGGCATCGGATGTGATTCCGATGTTCGCCACGCTCGTGTGGAAGATCGAGCTCGAGGCGCAGTTGCGCGAAGCCATCGGCGCTCAGGCGCTCGCAGCGCTCGCGCGCATGAGGCGGGACCTGCAGCCGCTCGCACCCGGCCAGGCGTGGCAGTCGGTCCAGTCGCTCCACGAGCTCGATGACTTCCTGGATCTCGTTGCCTGCGTGCACCGCGTCGTGCCGGGAATTCTGCGATTCCTCAGGATCGGCTACGACGCGTACCAAATCACCGCCTGCTGGGCGACAGTCCTGCCGAGAGGCGCGGCGCACAAGATGCACCAGCACCCCAACAACTTCCTGAGCGGCGTGTACTACCTCCGGACCCATCCGGGTGCGGACACGATCAACTTCCATGACCCGCGCAATCAGACCGGGATCATCCGGCCACCGGTCGTCGAGCTCACGGCCGAGAATACCGACCAGGTCGTCGTGAAAGTGAAGGACGGAACGATGCTGATATTTCCGGCCTACCTGCAGCATTCCGTCGACGCGAGCGCGAGCGAAGAAGAGAGAATCAGCATCAGCTTCAACGTCATGTTTTCTTCGTTCACGGAGAATCTGAGCAAGCCGCTGTGGTGAGCGGCGGCAGCGCCCACACGCGCCGGCCTCTTCCGTCGCCGGCGGATACTTTTGTCGCGCCGGACTAATAGGCCCGACTCCGCTATTGCTTTTGTGCTCCCGCGGCCACGTCGTCGCGGATCTCCCGCAGCTTCGCCTTGATCACCGCAGCATTCTCACTGCCCCACCGCAGTGCTCACAGGATTCGATGTCGATGCGAAGCACCCGCTTCAAGCGTTGTGCCCGGCTCACGGCGACCTGCCGCTCGGGGGGCTCTGCTCGCCCAGCGCACGAGATCTCCGGCCGCGCCGGGTCACCAGTTCACGATCTGCCGGAGATTTGTCGGACTTCTCTATCCAGGGTCCTGCATCGTCGTGTGATTGAGCAATGGGCGCCCGACGTAAGTGGTTGATGATATTGTTGGTGCCGTTCGGACTCGGCTCCTAGCGCGCACGGCGTTCGGCAGGCGTTAGTTCCGCCGTCGAGGCGGCTCGATCTGGCATCTTCGGGCATCTGGCCTGATACCAGCCAGCAAGATTGAGCGATGCTATGTCTTGCGCTGAATCATGACCGAGCACGACCTTTTCACGACGCCGCGGAAACTCCGCGCATAAGCTCGTTGGCGATTTCCCCATCAGCTTGAGTTCGGCATCGATACGCGCGCGCACATCGGCGGATGGAATCGGCACTGGAATCATTCCGTCCGTTGGGCCTGGTGCCGGAGTTGGAGCCGGAGCAGGAATTCGCTTGGCTTCAGGACAACTCGCGTAGTACCAGCGCGTCATGCTCACCCACAGATCGGCCGCCTCGAGCGGCGGCATGTACTGATCAGTTTTGATTAGTTCGAGCCGGCGCCCTACATCGGCGCACAATTCATGGTCAGCCTCGGTTAGCAGGCCGGCCGGATCAATCGTGGAATCGATTCGCGTCGCGTTGGCTGATTGATCGACCACGGTCGGTTCGTCCATCAGCCAGCGCGACCAGCAACTACGCGCCAATCCCGCCAATCACCGCCCACCATGTGCTGTGCGTCCTCTTTGGTTCTTGTTCCACATGCAAGTCCTCCGCAATGCCCGCTACGCGACTTTCGTCGTCTCGGCGAGCCGTCTCTGCGGTAGCGGCTTTACGCCCGCGAGCCGTGCCGGCTGCTGACGGATCTCCCACAAGTCCACCGCTTCCTGCATCCGCAGCCAACTCTCCGGGCTGGTATTCAACACGGTCGCAATTCGCACTGCCATCTCGGCGCTAAGCGACCGCTTCTCGTGCAGCAGCTCAGAAACGCTGAGCCGACTCACGCCGAGCACGTTGGCAAACTCGGTCTGCGACATATCGAGCGCGGGCAGTACATCCTCGCGCAGAATCGCGCCCGGATGCGTCGGGCGCCGATTCGGGGTTCGCTTCGTATTCATCAGTGATAATCCTCCAAATCAACATCAATGGCGTCTTCGCCATCGAATCGGAATGTGATGCGCAAGTTGCCCGAGACATCGACCGCATAGCTGCCCTTGCGCTTCCCTCTCAGTGGGTGCCACCGATACCCCGGCAGGTTCATATCCTGCGGGTGGCCCGAGGCATCGAGACGGTCCAACATGCGCTCGATGCGCGCGGCCCGATCGGCAGGTATCTTGCGGTGATCGCCTGTGGCAAAAAACCGCTCCAGCCCTCGGTGTCGGAATGTGCGGATCACGGTAGTCTGTCATGTCACGCATGACAGTGTAATGCGTAACATTACAAAGTCAATCCACGCGTAAACCGCCGTCGGGTAACCGGATTTGGTGGCTTCAGGTGCGGTGGCGCAGCGGCGAATGCTCCGAGATCGCGGTCACGACTAGCTGTGGGCAGATCAATGGATGTCGGAGAATTGCCGGACTTTACGCTGCGGAGTCCTGCATCGTCGTGCGATTGAGCAACGGGCGCCCGACGTAAGTGGTTGATGATATTGTTGGTGGCCTTCGGACTCGGCTCCTACGAACCAGGGGGTCGGGAGTTCGAATCTCTCCGGGCGCGCCAACAATTTCTGGTCCATTCCGGTCACATAGGTAACGGTTTATACCGGAGACATAGGTAAGGCGGTCTCAAGCGATCAACGAAACACCTCAGTTGTAGTCTGAACCAACAAGAGGTGGCCGCATGAGACGAGGACGCCGTCGGATGTTTACGGACGCCGAGTGTGCCGAGCTTTGGCGCATGTACAAAGCCGGAGAGTCGGTCCTTGGTATAGGGCGAGCGTTAGTGCGTGGCAGTACGGCCGTTCACCGCGTGCTGCAGGCCACCGGAGGTATCGTCCCTGCCATCAGGCGCCGATCTTCGAGGGTACTCAGCCTTGTTGAGCGGGAAGAGATTTCCCGTGGCATCGCCGCGGGCTGCACGATCCGCGCTATCGCGAGAGTGCTGAACCGGGCACCCTCCACGATAAGTCAGGAGGTCTCCCGGCATGGAGGGCGAAGGCACTATCGAGCCGCCGAAGCCGACGTGGCCGCTTGGGATTCAGCGCGTCGACCAAAGCCTTGCCTGCTCTCCAGAAACCTACCGTTGCAGCGGATCGTTGCGAGTAAGCTGAAGGAGGATTGGGCTCCGCAGCAGATCGCAGGCTGGCTGAAGACTCAACACCCCGAGAACCCGGAGTTGTGGGTGTCACACGAGACGATCTATCGAAGCCTGTTCGTGCAGGCCCGCGGTGCACTGAAGAAAGAGCTGATTGGGCATCTTCGCTCGAAGCGACGTATTCGTCGCTCACGTCACGCCACAGCTCACGGTG
>DATBVX010000038.1:0-14973 GCA_036515135.1 Steroidobacteraceae bacterium | reverse complement strand
TGATGCTGGTGCTCCTCATCATCTTCCTCATCACCGTGCCGGTCATCACCAAGACGATCAAGCTCGACTTGCCCAAGGCAACCCACGAAGCCACCGAGACCAAGCCGGAGAACATCACGCTCGCCATCGACGCCAACGGTCGGGTGTACTGGAACGACCTGGCGATGCCGGATGACGAGGCACTCCTGAACCGGCTGAAGACTGCCGCCGTGTTCAAGCCGCAGCCCGAGGTCCATATCCGCGCTGACAGGAACGTCCGCTACGAATATGTCGGGCGCACCATCGTGCTGGCGCAGCGCAGCGGCATTGTGAAGGTCGGTTTGATCACCGAGCCCGACCGTGGTATCCGCGGGATGCGGGCGCGCTGACGAGAGAGAAGACGCCTATGTCCATGCAGGTTGGCGGAGCCGAAGACTCGAGCATGATGGACATCAACACCACGCCGTTGATCGACGTGATGTTGGTGCTTTTGATCATGTTCATCATCACGATCCCGGTGATGACGCACGCGGTCAAGCTCGATATGCCGCAAGCCAAGTCGCTGCCGCCGCTCGTGCCGCCGGTCGTCATCAATCTGGTAGTTGATTTCGACGGCACGATACTCTGGGACGGGACACCGGTCCCCGACGAGTCCACGCTGCTCAGCTATCTTGCCAATGCGGCCAAACAGGATCCGCAACCGGAAATCCATCTGCGCCCGCACAAGCGCGTCAAGTACGACTACGTAGCGAAGGTGCTCGCCGCCTCACAGCGACTGGGCATCCGCAAGATCGGTTTCGCCGGAAACGAACAGTTCATGGAATAGGCGGGATGGCCGTTGCCGGGGCGTTCAGCCCCGGTTCAGATGGCCGCCCCCAGAGTTGTATCGCCGGGATGACCATAGTCCCGGCGCTTTTGTTTGAGGGATTCGTATGACCGAAGGGTTGCGAGTGAAATCATGCTGAATCGTCTTGTTGTGGTCCTGTCGATGGCACTCGGCGCCGCGGCGCTTGCGTCGGTATTGAGCATCGTGCCAGGCCCGGCGCACGCGCAGGAAGCGCAGAAGAAGGCGACGCCGCGAGTGGGTGCCAAAGTGGCCAAGCCTCTCAAGGCCGCCCAGGAGGCGATGAAAAATCAGGACTGGGATACGGCGCTGGCAAAGACGATGGAGGCGGACGCCATTCCCGACAAGACAGCGTTCGAGGACTACCAGATCGACGAGTTTCTCTCATTCATCTACCTCAAGAAGACCGACTACACCCACGCTGCGGTGGCGTACGAGGAGATGCTCAAGTCCGAGTACATGCCGCCGGAGGAAGTGCCCGACCGCGTGAAGGTCGCCACGCAGCTCAATTTCCAGATCAAGGACTATCCCAAGGCGATCGAGTTCGGGAAGCGCTGGATCGAAACCAGCGGTGGAGCGGATTCCGAAGCGCATTCGTTGGTTGCGCAGGCCTATTTCATCGAAGACGACTATGCCAACGCGCTCACGCACGCCAAGAACGCGATCGGGACCGCAAGGCGGAACGGGGAGCCCTTGAAGGAGGCGTGGCTGCAGATCGTCCTCGCCTGCTACAACAACAATGATGACACGGTGGGCATAACCGCCGCGCTCGAGGACCTGGTACGCGAGTTTCCCACCCAGAAATACTGGGAACAGCTGCTCGGCGTGAATCAAAGGGTCCTCGAACAGGACGATCGCGTAACCCTGAGTCTTTACGAGCTGATGTTCGAGCTGGGTGCGCTCAAGCGCGACGACGACTATGTCGAGATGGCGCAGCTCGCCATCCAGGCAGGTGTGCCCGGCGAGGCAGTCAAGGTCCTCGAGCTGGGATTCCAGAACAAGCTGCTGGAGACGGAGGATGTGCCGCGGCGCAAGGCGCTCCTCGACGAATCCCGCGCATCGGCGCAGAACGACCAGAAGTCACTCGCCGGCCTCGAAACGGAGGCAAAATCCGCCAAGACGGGCCAGGCCGATGTCGCTTTGGGCAGCGCCTACCTGAGCTACGACCAGTACGACAAGGCGGCGGAGGCGTTGCGTCGGGGCATTGCCAAGGGCGGCGTGAAACGACCGGACGAGGCACAGATCACCCTGGGGCGGGCCCTGCTCAAGGTCAACCAGCCGGAAGAGGCATTGAAGGCGTTTGCGGCGATTCCCGATGCTTCCAAATTTGCGCGCGTCGCCAACCTGTGGGAAATCTATGCGGCGGGGCCGCGGCCGATACCGCGGTGACAGGGGTACCGGTTGTCATATGCCGACGTCTCGAATGGTGAGGGGACTCTGCTGATGCGGAAGATCGTCACGTTGTTAGCTTTGGTGTGCAGCGTAAGCGCGTTTGCGGTGGTCGGCGTGCTGGCATCGGCACCGGCCCACGCCGAGAAATTCAGTGCAGAAGTGGGCAAGCCGCTGCAGGCCGCCCAGGACGCGATCAAGAAGAAGAAATGGGCCGACGCGCTTGCCGAGATCAGGAAGGCGCAGGCCGTCCCCACCAAGACTGCCTTCGAGGAATACACCATCAATGAGCTGTTGGGCTACACCTTGTGGCAGAGCGGCGATACGGCGGGCGCCGCACGCGCTTACGAGCAGAATCTCGGCGCGGCGCCGGCGAATGAGGTGCCGGCGCGGGTAAAGACGCTCGCGCAGCTCAACTCGACGGCGAAGAACGTCCCCAAGGCGATCGAGTACGGCAACCGCTGGATCAAGGCGAGCCCGAACGATACCGACGCCTATTACCTGGTGGCCCAGTCGCACTACCAGCAGAAAGACTGCAAGAACACGGTGCGCGTGATGCAGAACGGCATCGAAGCCGCACGCCGTTCCGGGAAGCCGGTAAAGGAAAGCTGGCTGACGATGAAGCTTTATTGCCAGACGGAACTCAAGGACGAGGATGGAATCAGCGACACGCGCGAGCAACTGGTGCGCAGCTTTCCGTCGCGCGACAACTGGGAAAGGCTGCTGGCGACCGTCTATAACCGCCGGGAGAATGAGGACGCGACGACGCTCGGCTACTACCGCTTGATGTTCGACCTCGACTTGCTCAAGAAGCCCAAGGACTACGTTGACTTTTCGGAAATGGCGATCATGACCGGCGTCCCCGGTGAAGCCGTCATCGTGATGGAGAAGGGATTCGCGAATAGGATCCTCGATAACGAGGAGAAGGAGCGCCACGCGCGCCTGCTCAACAATGCCAAGGGCCAGGCGCAGACCAACAAGAACGCGCTGCCCAATCTGGAGAAGGAGGCACGTGCCGCCAAGACGGGTGAGGCCGACGTCGGCATCGGCATGGCCTACATGAGCTTTGGCCAGTACGACAAGGCAGTCGAGGCGCTCCAGCGAGGTTTGCAGAAGGGCGCCAACAAGCGCACCGCCGAGGCGCAGATCATGCTGGGCCGCGCGTATCTCAAGCTCAAACAGAAGGATGCGGCGCGCCGCGCGTTCAAAGCGGTCCCGGACGATTCCAAGCTCGCGCGCGTGGCTGAGCTCTACGATCTGCACGCCGCGCAGTCATAGCTCCGTGATTCCCTGCGAACGGGCCGTGAGCTCATGCTCGCGGCCCGTTTCATTTGGGTCGTGAGAACGACCGGCCGCTGCGCCCGGCCAACACCGCATGAATCTCCGCCACGATGGCAAGCGCGATCGATTCCGGAGTGCGTGCGCCGATATCGAGTCCGACGGGCCCGAACAAGCGGGACGACAAGGTTTCGGAATGCACCCCGGCGTCCGCGAGGAGCCGCTGGCGGCGCGGCGCAGGGCCAAGCAGGCCGATGTATGACAGGCGAGAAGCAGCCAGCTGCCGCAAATAGGCGAGATCGGACGGCAGGTGATGGCTCATCACGACTGCCGCATCGAACTGGCCGAGATCGATAGTGGCCGCCAGCTCATCCGCGGGAGCCGTCACGACGCATTGCGCCTCAGGAAAATGAGCTGCGACGGCATAGGCGGGGCGATGGTCGAAAACCGTGACCGGCCAGCCGAGCACGCTGGCCGCGCTAACCACCGGGGCGGCATCCGGTCCGGCGCCGAGAATGAGGATGCGCGGGGGCAGTTCGATCGAGTCGACGAAAGCATTGACGGTGGACCCGCCAGCACGCACCTCCACCAGCCCCGGCAATGCCTTTCGTTCCACAACGTCGCGACAACATTGAACCAGCGCAGCAGCGAGCGGCTCGCCAGGGTTCGCGTCAGCAAAGGCCACGCGCCCCGCAGGCCAGCCCGCAGCGTTCGATCGAATCACCGTCGCAAATGTGAGCGCCTGCCTGCTGGCGTACGCCGCGGCGATCTGCGCCAAAGGCACGTACGCATCGGCCGGGGAGAGGCGCTGCAGGAGGATGCGCATGGCCCCCTCGCATCCCAAGCCCAGACCCCAGATCAGGTCATCCGAGCTTCGCAGGTCATATTCAACGAGGCATGCGTTCTCATGGCTCAATACTTGTCGCGCATGTGCGGCCAGATCGCTTTCAAGGCAGCCGCCAGAGAGCAGCCCGCAGGCATCACCCGCGTCGTCGATCAACATACGCGCACCAGGCTTGCGATAGGTCGAGCCCTCGGTCGCGACCACGGTCGCGAGCACCACAGGCCGCGCTGCGGTGCGCCGCGCATCGAAGAAGGCGAGCAGTGCGGTAAGACTCGAGTCCATGTAGGCCCGATTATGCCAGCCCGAACGTAATTAAACGCTCATTGGATTGCCATCATTGCCCGGCGCCGCGTCGCGCTTTAAATTAATCAACCGTTTAACCGGGAGAGAATCCTCATGAGCCGCGCGATCCGCACCGCAGCCGCACGCCGCGCGGGCCGGCCACCGATTTCTGCTGACACGCAGGTGCGCGACGCCTTGCTCGCCGCGGCGCGCAGCCTCTTCCTCCGCTATGGATTCAGGGCTGTCTCCAGTCGGCAAGTCGCAGCGGCCGCAGGTGTCAACCCGGCGATGATCCACTACTACTTCGAGGGCAAGGAAGGGCTGTACCGGGCGATGCTCGAGGCCGCCATTGCGCCGGTGGTCACACGTCTCGAGGCGATGCTCGGCGATCCGCAGAGTACCGATCTCGAGAGCCTGGCGCGCACTTACATGCAGGTGCTGGCCGCCAATCCCTGGATTCCCGGACTCCTGGTGCGGGAGGTGTTTACGCCGGATGGCAGCTTCCGCCAGACCTTCCTGCGCGATTTCGCCGGTCGCTTCGCGCCGATGCTGCGAACCATCGTAGGCCGCGAAATTGCGCAAGCCAGGATGCGCGCTGATCTCGATCCGTCGCTGACCGTGGTTTCACTCATGAGCCTGGTGGTGTTTCCGTTCATCAGTCTGCCGATCACTACGCGCGTGCTGGGCATCGACGCAGGCGAAGCGGGCATCGAGAAACTGATTGCGCACACGCTGGGAGTGTTCCAGCAGGGGGTCGGCGCCAAAGGAAATAGTCATGCGTGACAGCGGGCCTCTGGCGTTGTTCCTGCTGATGCTGCTGGCCGGTTGCGGCGGCCCAGCCGATTCTGGCGTGGCACTTGGAACCCTCGAGCGCGATCGACTGGAGCTTCCGGCCGAGGCAAGTGAGCCGATCATCGACCTGTCGGTTCGCGAGGGCGCGGCGGTCGCCACCGGCCAGGTTCTGCTCCGGCTCGATCCGGCCAAAGCGGCCGCGCAGCGTGCCAGCTTGCAGGCACAAGCGGGCATCGCGCGACATCGGCTCACGGAACTCGTGCACGGGCCGCGTGCCGAGGAAGTCCTCGAGGCGCGTGCGCGGTTGGCGGGGGCGGAGAGTGAGTTGCTGACGGAGGCGAGCGAATACACGCGTCAGCAGGAGTTGCTGGCAAAGAATCTCACCAGCCCATCCGCAGTCGATCGGCAGCGCGCGTTGCGCGATCGCGCAGAATCCGCCCGCAAGGAAGCACTTGCCGAGCTGACCCTGCTGCTCAAGGGTACGCGCGTCGAAGAGCTCGACCAGGCGCGCGCGGCTCTCGATCAGGCCGAGGCAGAGCTCAGGCAGTATGAGATCAGCATGGAACGTCTGACGGTGCGCGCGCCGCGTGCGGGCGTGATCGAGGCGTTGCCGTTCAAGCTCGGTGAGAGACCGCCTGCCGGTGCGGCCGTGGTCGTAATGCTGGCCGAGGGCGCTCCCTACGCACGCGTTTACGTTCCGCAGCCCGTGCGTTCACAGATCAAAGCGGGAATGGCCGCGCAGGTGCACGTGGATGGTTTCGCTGAGCCATTTTCCGGCGAAGTTCGCTTCATCTCGGCTGACGCTGCGTTTACACCGTACTACGCGCTCACCCAGAAGGATCGGAGTCGCCTCAGCTATCTGACGGAAGTCGTGCTCACCGAGCCGCGCGCCGCCGCACTTCCCACGGGTATCACGGTCGAAGTCGGCTTCCCGGCCCTGTCGTCGGCCCTACGATGAATGGCGAACCTGCGATCACCGCACGGGGCCTCACGCGACAGTTTGGTCGTCTGACGGCCGTTGACCGCATCGATCTGACGATTCCGCGAGCCCAGATCTATGGTTTCCTCGGGCCCAACGGATCCGGCAAGTCCACGACTATTCGCATGCTGTGCGGATTGCTGCGACCGACCGCTGGATCAGCTGTGGTACTCGGCTTTGACGTGGCGCACGAGGCGGAAAGATTGCGCGAGAAACTCGGCTACATGACCCAGCGGTTCTCGCTGTGGGAAGACCTCACGGTACTGGAGAACCTGCAGTTCATCGCCGACATCTACGGGCTCGTACGCAGCAGTCGGACGCAACGCATTCGCGCCAAGCTCACCGAGTTTCGCCTGCTAGATCGCACTGCGCTGCGCGCCGGCACCTTGAGCGGCGGTCAGAAGCAGCGCCTTGCATTGGCCGCTGCGAGCCTGCATGAGCCTGAGCTGCTGCTCCTCGACGAGCCGACCAGCGGGGTCGATCCGCAGAGCCGGCGCGACTTCTGGGAAAGCCTGTTCCACCTGGTGAATCAGGGCACGACGATTCTGGTCTCCACGCATTACATGGACGAAGCGGAGCGTTGTCACCGGCTCGCGATTCTCGACGAAGGACGCATCGTCGCCGAGGGCCCGCCGAAGACGTTGATGGCGGACATCGATGCGGCGGTAGTGGAAATCGACACAATTGCCACCGAGGCGGCGCGCGCCGCGCTGGCTCAGGTTGCCGAGATCGTCAGCATCGCGCAACTCGGCACGCGCCTGCACGCGTTGCTGGCGCGCTCGGTCGCCGATCCGGCGCTCACGGTGCGGGATGCGCTCGCGAGAGCGCATGTGACTGCAGCGGTGGAGCATACGACCGCGAGCCTCGAGGACGTGTTCGTGGCCGCGACCGGCGGGGGTCTCGATGAGCGACGCGTCGACGCGCGATCGCGGAGCCGCGCGTGAGCAGTCCAGCTCTGTTGCGGTCAATCCACCGGCTGCACGCAGTTGCGACGAAGGAATTCAGACAGCTCACGCGCGACCGGCTGACCTTCGGGATGGTGGTCGGCATCCCGCTGCTGCAGATCCTGATTTTCGGTTACAGCATCAATTTCGACGTACGCGACATCTCGGCGGGTGTCGTCGACCATGCCAATACGTCGGCATCGCGCGCATTCGTTGCGGACCTGCAGGCCACGCAGGTGATCCGGGTCACGGAATACCTTGGGTCTCCCACCGAGCTCGAGGAGCGAATCGACAGCGGCGCCCTGAGTGCGGGGATCTATATCCCGCCGGACTTCGAGCGCCGGCGACTGGATCCCGCGCGCAGTGCCGTGCAGGTGCTCGTTGATGGCAGCGAGCCGACGATCGAGGGCGTGGTGCGCGGACTTAACAGCATGAGAAGCACGCTGCGCGTCGGACTCGGTGCACCGCTGCCGAGCTTCATCGAAGTGCGCACGCTCTACAACCCCGAGAAGCGCACCGCCGTGCAGATCGTGCCGGCGCTCATCGGCGTGATCCTGACGATGACCATGGTCGTTTTCACCGCCGTCGCAATCGTTCGCGAGCGGGAGCGAGGCAACCTCGAGCTCCTGATCACCACCCCGGTACGCTCAGCCGAGCTCATGATCGGCAAGCTCGCGCCTTATGTGGTCGTGGGGCTCATCCAGACGACCCTGATCCTGCTGGTCGGCAAATGGCTGTTCGATGTGCCGATCGTCGGCAGCCTGCTCGATCTGTATCTCGCGTCCGGCGTATTCATCGCCGCGAGTCTGATGCTGGGGTTGCTGATCTCGACACTGGTGCAGACCCAGTTCCAGGCCATTCAACTCAGCCTGTTCACGTTGCTGCCGTCGATCCTGCTGTCCGGCTTCATGTTTCCTTTCGATGGCATGCCGCGGGCGGCGCAGCTCATCGCGCAAGTCATCCCGCTGACGCATTTCGTCGAATTGTTGCGTGGCATCGTGCTGCGCGGCGCCCCGCTCGCCAGCATGCCGGTACCCCTGGCGAAGCTGGGGATTTTCTTCGCCGTTGCGCTGGCCCTCGCCGCGATGCGCTTCCGCAAGCGCTTGGACTGACTCCATTCGGGACTGGCGGCATCCTGTTAGCATTCCGCGCGACCAGTCACGGCGAGGTCGTCTGCCGGGGCGCCACGTACTCTGATTAGACTCATGGGCCAGGAGTATCGCGAAGGCGATTGGTTCGCTGTGCCGTTGCGTCGCGGCGGCTATGTCGTTGGCCTTGTGGCCCGCCGCCCGCAGCGGGGTACCGTGATCCTCGGCTACTTCTTCGGTCCTGAGCGGAAAGCGGTGCCGGCGATGCAGGAGTTGACGGGGATTCACGCGGGAGATGCCCAGTTGGTCTGCCGCGTGAAGGACACGGCATTGCATCGGGGTGTCTGGCACGTACTCGGGCGGCGCGATCGCTGGCGGCGCAAGGACTGGCCGATGCCCGCTTTCCATCGTCGTGAGGCACTGTCCGGGCGTGGCATCCGGATCGAGTACGACGGCGACAGTCTCACGACCCCGGTACGCGAAGTTCCGGCGAGCGTTCCGGACGCGAGCCTGCCGGATGATGTCGTACTCGACGAGACGCGACTCCTCGAGGCGCTGGCGCGAATCCTGGCACAGGAACGTCCCGTCACCCTGGACCGGAGCCAGTGGATTCGCTGAGACGGGCGGGTCACTTTCATCTTGCCATGATGCAGTGCGACAGATTAGAGTCGCGGCGGATTTTGCCGGTTTTTCCGGCAAACCCGACCAGGTGAGGCAATGAAAACAATCTACGTGGGGAACCTGCCGTTCACTGCTTCCGAAGATCAGGTGCGGCAACTGTTCGAGCAGTACGGCAAAGTGCAATCGGTGAAGCTGATCACCGACCGCGAGACGGGAAGGCCGCGTGGCTTCGGATTCGTGGAGATGGATGACGGGGAAGCCGACGCAGCGATCTCCGGGCTGAATGGCCAGCAGTTCGGCGGACGGAGCCTTCGAATCAACGAGGCGCGCGAACGGCCGGACCGCGGTCCGCCGCGCGGCCGGCCTTGAGTCGCCACCGGCCCCACGCGCGTCTGTAAGCGCACCCTGCGCCTGTATCATCCGCATCTGCCGGCGCCTGACGGGCACCGGCCGGAACAGACTGCGCGCGAATCGGAGAGCCCTCGGTGATGGCGAAGTCCTGCTGGACCGTACACAAATTCGGCGGATCGAGTCTTGCCGACGCGGATTGTTTTCGTCGCGTGGCGGATATCGTGGTGCGCGCAGGCCCCAACCAGGCGGTGGTCCTCTCGGCCTGCAAGGGCGTGACCGATGGCTTGCTGGAGCTCGTGTCGCTGGCGGAGCGGCAGGACTCTGCATTTGACGCACGGCTGCACGACATCCGCGAGCGCCACATCCAGATCGCCGAAGGCGTGCTCAAACCCGGCGGTGCCGCGGCGTATATCGCCGACGTGAAATCCGACTGCCGGGACATCCTCGGCATCCTGCAGACGGTGAAGCAGGTTCGCTCGGCGGCCCAGAATGTGCGCGATCTGATCGCAGGTTACGGCGAGATCTGGTCGACGCGCCTGTTCAGCGTGCTCCTGCGCGACAGCGGTGCCATTTCCGGCGGTGTTGAATGGTTCGATGCCCGCCGGGTGCTGGTGGTGGAATGGGGCCCGCTCGGCCCCATGGTGTTGTGGCAAGAGTCCCTGCAGCGCCTGCATGCCGAGCTCCGGGAGGGTTTCTCCGGAACGCTCGTCATCACCGGTTACATCGCCAGCGATGCTCGTGGAATCCAGACCACGCTGGGCCGCAACGGCAGTGACTTCTCCGCGTCGATCTTCGGCGCGTTACTCGAGGCGCGCGAGATACACATCTGGACCGACGTGGATGGGGTATTGAGCGCCGATCCCCGCCTCGTCCCCGACGCCAAGGTCATCGACTCGCTTTCCTACAACGAGGCGATGGAGCTGGCGTATTTCGGCGCCAAGGTGCTTCACCCCCAGACCATGGCACCGGCGGTGGAAAGGGACATCCCGATCTGGATTCGCAACACCTTCGCGCCTGCGAAACCGGGCACGCTGATCTCGGCGCATCCGGAATCAGGACTGCAGGTGAAGGGCATCACCAGCATCGATGCGATCGCGCTCATCAACCTCGAAGGCACGGGAATGATCGGCGTTCCAGGTACGGCTCATCGGCTTTTCGGCGCGCTGCGCGAAGAGAACATCTCGGTGATCCTGATCTCGCAGGGCAGCTCCGAGCACTCGATCTGCTTTGCGATTCCCGAGGCCCAGGCCACGCGCGCCGAGCAGGTGATCCGGCGCGCCTTCGACAGTGAGCTGAGGCAGGGACAGATCCAGAGTGTGGAGGTCGACCGCGGGTTGAGCATTCTGGCAGTGGTCGGCGACGGCATGGCCGGCGCACACGGAGTCGCCGCCAAGGTGTTCGGCGCCCTGGGAGACGCCGCCGTAAACGTGCGCGCGATCGCGCAGGGCGCATCCGAACGCAATATCTCGGTCGTGATCGATGGGCGCGCCGCCCCGAAGGCGTTGCGTGCGGTACACGCGGGGTTCTATCTCTCGCCGCACACGGTTTCCATCGGCGTCATTGGCCCGGGCACTGTCGGCCAGGTATTGCTCGATCAGCTGGGGAGCCAGGTCGAGCGTCTCAAGCGTGATTTCAACCTGGATCTCAGGGTCCGCGGCATCCTGACGTCGAGCCGCATGCTGCTGGCCGACGGCGGAATCGATCTGGGGGGCTGGCGCGAGCGGCTCAAGCACGCGGGTGTCGCGGCGGATGCGGACACCTTCGCACAGTTCGTGCACGCCGAGTTCCTGCCGCACGCGGTCATGATCGATTGCACGGCGAGCAACGAGGTTGCTGCGCGCTATCGCGACTGGCTGAGCGCGGGCATGCATGTTGTCACGCCCAACAAGAAGGCCAACAGCGGTGACCTGGCCTATTACCGCGCCCTGCGCGAAGCGCGCCGTGCGGCTGGCACGCACTACCTCTACGAGGCCACGGTCGGCGCGGGCCTGCCGGTGATCACGACGGTGCGAGATTTGCGCGAAACGGGCGACGACATCCTGAGCATCGAAGGAATTCTCTCCGGGACTTTCGCCTATCTCTTCAACGTGTACGACGGCACCATGCCATTTTCGAGCATCGTGCGCGACGCGAAGGCCAAGGGCTTCACGGAGCCGGATCCAAGAGATGACCTGTCGGGGATGGACGTAGCACGCAAGCTCATCATCCTCGGGCGCGAGATGGGACTCGAGCTGGAACTCGCCGACGTGCAGGTCGAGAGCCTGGTGCCGCCGAGTCTCGCGCAATGCTCGATCGAGGAGTATCTGGATCGGCTGCCGGAATTCGATACGGCGATGTACACCCGCTACCAGAAGGCGCGCGCTGAGGGGCAGGTGTTGCGCTACGTGGCGCGCCTCGATGCGAAGGGTGTTGCCACGGTTGGCCTCGTCCGGTTGCCGGCGAATCATGCCTTCGCCAACACCTCGCGCACCGACAACGTGGTGCGGTTCTTGACCCGCCGCTATCGCGACAACCCGCTCATCGTGCAGGGTCCGGGTGCGGGCCCGGAAGTGACTGCCGGCGGTGTGTTTGGCGATCTGCTGCGCTTGTGCGCTTACCTTGGTGCCAAGCTCTAGCATGGCACGGCCCGCGGCAACGGCATTCGCGCCGGCCACCGTCGGCAACGTCGGCATCGGGTTCGACATTCTCGGACATACGGTCGAAGCGGTCGGTGACCGGGTGACGGCGCGGCGGATCGAGGCTGCCGGTGTCCGGATCGGGTCGATTACCGGCGTGGTGCCCGATCTGCCGCGAGAGGTCGAGCGCAACACTGCCGGGAAGGCCGTGCTGAGCCTCTGGCAGGCCAAACGGGCGCGCGGCGGGGTGGAGCTCGACATCGCCAAAGGCATTCCCCTGGCGTCAGGGCTGGGTGGGTCGGCAGCCTCTGCCGTGGCTGCCGTCGTGGCCGCCAACACACTTCTCGATGAACCGGCGACGGAACTCGAGCTGCTCAAGTTCGCGATGCAGGGAGAACAGCTCGCGAGCGGCTCGATTCACGTCGACAACATCGCGCCGTCGCTGTTCGGCGGCCTGGTACTCACCGTGGGCGTCGACAATCCGCGCATCAAGCGGATTCCCGTGCCGCCGGCGATACGCTGCGTGCTGGTTCATCCGCACATGCGCTTGTCCACGCGTGAAGCGCGCGGGATCCTGCGGCAGAACGTCACTCTGTCGGACTTCGTCTGGCAGACGGCGAATCTGGCCGGGTTCATCTCGGGTTGCTATTCGAACGATCTCGACATGATTCGCGATTCGTTCGAGGACGTCGTGATCGAGCCGCAACGGCAGGCGCTCATCCCGGGCTTCAGGTCGGTGCGAGCGGCGGCGATGGCGCAGGGCGCGCTCGGCTGCTCGATCTCGGGCGCGGGCCCGAGCGTCTTTGCCTGGTGCGAGGCGCCACGCGCGGAGGCCATCCGCGCTGCGATGGTGAGCTCGTTCGCCGAGCACCAGCTCGCAAGCGATCACTGGATCACCCGTATCGAACCCCCCGGCGCGCGAATCGTCAGCCGCTGATGTTGTTCGCCAGCACCCGACATCCCGATCACACCGTGCCGCTCGCCGAGGCCATTGAGCGCGGCCTGGCTGGCGACGGCGGGTTGTTCAATCCGGTCTCGCTGCCGCAGCTCGACCAGATTGAGCTGGCCCCGCACGCGACGCTGGCGCAGCTCGCCGAGCTGACGTTGGCGCCGTTCTTTGCCGGCGACCGGCTGCAGTCCGATCTGGCGTCGCTCGCCGCCGAGGCTTTTGACTTTCGCGCACCGCTCACGCCACTCAAAGGCGGTGCCGAAACGGTCGAGGTTCTCGAGCTTTTTCATGGACCGACGCTTGCCTTCAAGGATTTCGGCGCGCGCTTCCTGGCGGGGTCTCTCGGGCGACTGCAACCGGGTGCAGGGCCATTGACCATCCTGACGGCGACTTCCGGCGATACCGGCGCGGCGGTCGCCGCTGCCTTTCATCGCCGTCCGGGATGCAACGTGGTCGTCCTTTACCCGAAGGGTCTGGTTTCGCCGCGACAGCAACAGCAACTCGAGTGCTGGAGCGACAACGTCCATACGCTTGCGATCCGCGGCACGTTCGACGACTGTCAACAGCTGGTCAAGCAGGCGTTACAGGACGAGAAGCTCAAGCGCACGCACCGCTTTTCATCGGCGAACAGCATCAACATCGGCCGCCTGCTGCCACAGATCGCATATTACGTCGCATCGAGCATGGATATCTGGCGGCGCACCCACGGACCCGCTTCCTACATCGTGCCCAGTGGCAATCTGGGCAACGCCATGGCCTGCGTCTGGGCCCGCGGAATGGGGCTGCCGATTGCCGAAATCGTGCTGGCACACAATGCCAATCGTGCCGTGCCGGATCTGTTTGAGACGGGAACGTGGCAGCCGCGGCCAAGCGTTGCGACATTGGCTTCTGCGATGGATGTCGGCAGTCCGAGCAACATGGAGCGGCTGCGCGCTTTCTACCCGGATATCGAGTTGATGCGCGAAAAGCTCGCGGCCGTGTCGATCACTGACGAACAGATCCGTGCGCGAATCCGCGCGGACTTCTCCACCTATGGGCGTGTCTGGTGCCCGCACACGGCGGTGGCAGCCGAAGCGTACGCGGAGTTGCCGCAGGAGCTGAGGCGCGCGCGACACTGGGTGATCGTGGCCACGGCTCATCCGGCGAAGTTCAGCGAGATCGTCGAGCCGCTGATCGGCCAGGAGGTCGCGATTCCAGCGAGCCTCGCCGCGCTGTTGGCGTTGCCGCGTCATTCCACCGAGCTCGCGGCGGATTCATCATCACTGCAGCGCTACCTGGAATCGTGATGGAATCGAGTCTTGAGCGCATCGATCCGCAGGTCCTCGGTTGGAGCGCGGGCATCCTCGCGTTACTCGCGCTGCTCGTGTGGGCCTATCTCCGTTTCCGTCGCTTCGCGTGGCGGCGCTCGCTTCTGAATGCGCTGCGGCGCGTTGCCTACGACGTTGTACGCGACGTTCTCCTGCCGGATGGCATGGATGGGCAGGTCCATGTGGACTTCCTGCTGCTCACCCAGCGCGGAATTCTGGTGCTCGATCTGCGCGAGATCCCGGGCCTGATCTTCGGTGGCGACCAGATGGATCAGTGGACGGTGATGACCCGCAACCGGCGCTACACTTTCGAGAATCCCCAGGGTCCGCTGCTCGATCGGATCGCCGCCGTAAAGCAGATCGCCGATGACGTTCCGGTGGAGGGGCGAGTGCTGTTCACGACTCGCTCACGTTTCCCCAAGGGCCGGCCAAAATCGGTACTCATGCTCGATTCCATCCGTGCCGAATATGCGCCGATGGACAAGGCATCGATGCAGGATCTGGTGTCGAAGTTCAAGCCGGCATGGGAGCGGCTCAAGGCCAGCGCGCGACCGAGCGACATGGCGCGCCGCTAGCCATGGCTGGCATGGTCGGCCAGCACTTGCGCGACGCAGATGGTGAGCTTTCGCGCGGTGTCGAGATGCAGGAACTCGTTCGGTCCATGGGCGTTGGCATGTGGACCGAGGACACCGGCGACCAGGAATTGCGTTT
>DATBVX010000037.1:0-6543 GCA_036515135.1 Steroidobacteraceae bacterium | reverse complement strand
GTCGAGATCTACGGTCCGGAATCGTCTGGCAAGACGACGCTGACGCTACAGGTCATCGCGGAGATTCAGAAGCTGGGCGGCACGGCGGCGTTCGTGGATGCCGAGCATGCCCTTGATCCGTCATATGCCGCCAAGCTCGGTGTCAACGTCAACGACCTGCTGGTCTCGCAGCCCGACACCGGCGAACAGGCGCTGGAAATCACCGACATGCTGGTGCGCTCGGGCGCGGTCGACATCGTGGTGATCGATTCGGTGGCGGCGCTGACGCCCAAGGCCGAGATCGAAGGCGAGATGGGCGAGATGCAGGTGGGTCTCCATGCGCGGCTGATGTCGCAGGCACTGCGCAAGCTCACCGGCAACATCAAGCGCTCCAACACCATGGTCATCTTCATCAATCAGATCCGCATGAAGATCGGGGTGATGTTCGGCAACCCCGAGACCACGACTGGCGGCAACGCGCTCAAGTTCTACGCTTCCGTGCGGCTCGACATCCGCCGCATCGGCGCGCTCAAGAACGGCGAGGAAGTCATCGGCAACATGACGCGGGTGAAGGTGGTCAAGAACAAGATCGCGCCCCCGTTTCGCGAGGCTGAGTTCGAGATCATGTACGGCCAGGGGATCTCACGCGAGGGCGAGATCATCGAGCTCGGGGCGCTCAACGGCCTGATCGAGAAATCGGGCTCGTGGTACAGCTACAAGGGCGAACGCATCGGCCAGGGCAAGGACAACACGCGCAACTTCCTCCAGCAGCACCCCGAAATCGCCCGCGACATCGAACTGCAGCTGCGTGAAAAGCTCCTCCCAAGCAAGCGCGGCGGCGAACTGAGTCGGGGCGAGGCGGCGGGCTGAACGGTTCGAAGAATCCCCTCACCCCGGCCCTCTCCCCGAGGACGGGGAGAGGGGGTCGGGAATCCCCGCTCCCGCTTGCGGGAGAGTGTTGCTCTCAGACCCTTTGCCGCGAAGACACGGCCAAGGGTGGGGGTGAGGGTCTATGCCCTCTGCCGTAGATCCAACCGATCCGCAAGCCGCCCGGCAGTTCGCGGTCTCTCTCATTGCGCGTCGCGACTATTGCAGTGGCGAGCTGCGATCGAAACTCAAGGGCAGGGGCTTCGATAGCGAAATCATCGAGGCCCTGATCGGGGCACTTCAGCGCGAGAAGGTTCTCGACGACCAACGGTTTGTCGAGCATTTCGTTGCCTATCATTCGGGCCGCGGACAGGGCCCGGCGCGCATCAGCCGCGACCTGAAGGGTCTGGGTCTCCCCGGTGAGCTCATCGAGCGCTGGATCGATGCAGGTCCGGACTGGGTCGCACGCGCCCGCGAGGTCCGGCAGAAGAAGTTCGGCCGCCCGCTGCCGCAAGCGTACGCAGAGAAGGCAAAACAGGCGCGATTCCTGCAATATCGCGGCTTTACAGGCGCGCAGATCCGCCAGGCGCTGGGCACCGACATCGACCTCGACGACGACGCATGACGACGACCCGAAAGACAAAGACGCACAAGCGGCCTGGTGCAAGGGCGAAGACCCGGCCGATCAGGAAAGCGACCCCCAAAGCCTCGGCGGCGCGGACGCTCTCGAGCAACGAGCTCAGAAGCCTCTTCCTCGAATATTTCCGCCAGCACGGTCACACGATCGTGCCGTCGAGCCCGCTCGTGCCGGCGAACGACCCGACGTTGCTCTTCACCAATGCCGGCATGGTGCAGTTCAAAGACGTCTTTCTCGGCAAGGAAAAGCGCGGCTACGTCCGCGCGGCCAGTAGCCAGCGTTGCGTACGCGCGGGCGGCAAGCACAACGAC
This sequence comes from Steroidobacteraceae bacterium, assembly GCA_036515135.1. Taxonomy (GTDB): domain Bacteria; phylum Pseudomonadota; class Gammaproteobacteria; order Steroidobacterales; family Steroidobacteraceae; genus DATBVX01. The sequence goes on along the minus strand of DATBVX010000037.1, from coordinate 4,749 downwards.
CTCGAGAACGTGGGCTACACGGCGCGTCATCACACGTTTTTCGAGATGCTCGGCAACTTCAGCTTCGGCGACTACTTCAAGCGCGGCGCAATCCGTTTCAGCTGGGAGTTCGTGACGAGCCAGGAATGGCTCGGCATCGATCCGAAGCGCCTCATGGTCACGGTCTATCAGTCCGATGACGAAGCGTTCGATGCGTGGCACAAGGACGTGAAAGTGCCGAAGGACCGCATTGTGCGGATCGGCGACAGACCGGGCGGGGGTTCCGACAACTTCTGGCAAATGGGCGAGACGGGCCCGTGCGGACCGTGTAGCGAGATCTTCTACGACCACGGTCCCGGAATACCCGGTGGGCCGCCCGGATCGCCCGACGCGGACAGCGACCGCTGGGTCGAGATCTGGAATCTCGTCTTCATGCAGTTCGATCGCGCCGCCGACGGCACCCTCACGCCATTGCCGAAACCCTCGGTCGATACCGGCATGGGTCTCGAGCGCGTCGCGGCCATCATGCAGGGCGTGCATTCGAACTACGAGATCGACCTGTTTCGCAACCTCATCGCCGCCGCAGCGAAGGTTGTCGGCACGAACGATCTAACCTCCAGCTCGCTACGCGTGATCGCGGATCATATCCGTGCGTGCACCTTCCTGGTCATCGACGGTGTCGTGCCCTCGAACGAAGGGCGTGGTTACGTGCTGCGCCGGATCATGCGGCGCGCGATGCGTCATGGCCAGAAGTTCGGAGTCTCGCCGGACTTCTTTCACAAGCTCGTGCCAACGCTGGTGGAAGTCATGGGTGATGCCTACCCGGAGTTGCGCAGGCGCAGCCAGTATGTGCAGGGCGTGCTTCTCAAGGAAGGCGAACAGTTCGCGCGTACGCTCTCTACGGGCATGGCGCTGCTTGACGAGGCCTTCAAGAAAGAGTGGGCAGTGCTCTCCAGCGTCCCGTTGCCGCTCAGGGCCGCTTCGTCCATGAAACCGACCCTGCCCGGCGATGTCGTTTTCAAGTTGCACGATACCTACGGATTCCCACCTGATTTGACGGCAGACGTGGCGCGCGAACGTGGATTTCTTGTCGATATGGATCGCTATGAGCGCGAAATGGAGGTGCAGCGCGAGCGCGCCCGGGCGGCGAGCAAGTTCGGCGTGGATCTGCGCGAAGGCGTGAGCGTCGAAGGGCGCACGGAATTTTCCGGCTACGACGGAGTGACCGATCAGGGGCGCGTCGTCGAAATGATCAAGGCTGGCGCGAAGGTCGAGCGACTGCGCGCGGGAGAAGAAGGACAGGTCGTTCTCGATCGGACACCGTTCTATGCCGAGGCGGGCGGCCAGGTCGGCGATCAGGGTGTGCTCACCGCGCCTGGCGTCCGTTTCGAGGTGCGCGACACGCAGAAGGTCGGCAATGCACATGCCCACATCGGCAAGCTCGTTCAGGGTGAGCTCAAGGTCGGTGACACCGTGACCGCGCAGGTGAATGCGGAGCTGCGCCGGGCGACGATGCTCAATCACACCGCCACGCATCTCGTGCACGCGGCGTTGCGCAAGGTGCTCGGCACTCACGTGACGCAGAAGGGCTCGCTGGTGGCGCCGGATCGGCTGCGGTTCGATTTCTCGCACCACCAGGCGGTGACCCCGGCGGAGCTCAAGGAGATCGAGCGACTCGTCAACGCGCAGATTCGCGCCAATGCTCCGGCGGAAACCAGCGTCATGGCTTTCGACGAGGCGGTCGAGGCGGGCGCCATGGCGCTATTTGGCGAGAAATACGCCACCGACGTGCGCGTCCTCAAGGTCGGCGATTTCTCGATGGAGCTCTGCGGTGGCACGCACGTGAAGCGCGCCGGCGACATCGGCTTCTTCAAGATCGTGAGCGAATCGGGCGTCGCCGCCGGCATCCGCCGCATCGAAGCACTTACCGGTGAAGGCGCGGTGCAATGGGCTGAATCGACCGATGAATTATTGCGCGATGTCAGCGCGCTCGTTCGCGGCGGCCGCGACGAGCTGAAAGAAAAGGTCGAACAGCTGCTCGACCGCTCGAAGAAGCTTGAAAAGGAGATCCAGCAGCTCAAGGGCCGGCTGGCGAGCGGGCAGGGCGGCGACCTGGCGAGCACTGCCCGCGAGATCAACGGCGTCAAAGTGGTCGCGACGCGCGTGGACGGCGCCGATGCCCGCGCGCTGCGCGATGCGGTGGATCAGCTCAAGAGCAAGCTCAAATCCGCCGTCATCGTGCTGGGCGCGGTCGAGGGCGCCGACAAGGTGCTGCTCGTCGCCGGCGTCACGGCCGATCAAACGGCGAAAATCAAAGCGGGCGATCTGATCGGCTCGGTCGCGCAACAGGTCGGTGGTCGCGGTGGCGGTCGTCCCGATATGGCGCAAGCCGGTGGCACGAACCCGCAAGCACTCGATGCGGCGCTCGCCAGCGTCGAATCGTGGGTGCGAGCGCGACTGGGCGTCTGACCCCGGCGTCTCGATTCCTGGGCCGGTGCCTGGCGTACTCTCCTCTTGCTGCCAACCGTCAACTGCCAACTGGCAACTCCTCCATGTCCCTCCTCGTTCAGAAATTCGGCGGCACTTCCGTCGGCTCGCTCGATCTCATCCACCGCGTCGCCGAACGCGTCAAATCGGCCCGGCACGACGGCACGCAGATCGTCGTCGTGTTGTCAGCGATGGGTGACAGTACGGATCGGCTGGTCGATCTCGCGCGCGGTATCTGCCCCGAACCCGATGCGCGCGAGATGGACGTGTTGCTCGCCACCGGCGAGCAGGTGTCGATCGCACTCCTGTGCATCGCGCTGCGCTCGCTCGGGTGTCCCGCGCGGTCGTACACCGGCGCACAGGTTCGCGTCGTGACCAGCGACGCTCACACGCGTGCTCGCATTCTCGATGTCGAGACGCAACACCTGCGGGCGGATCTCGATCGCGGAGTGGTGCCGGTGGTTGCGGGTTTTCAGGGTGTCGACGCGGCGGGAGACATCACCACGATTGGACGTGGAGGTTCCGACACCACGGCGGTTGCGCTGGCGGTCGCGCTCAGGGCCGATGAATGCCAGATCCTCACCGACGTCGACGGCGTGTACACGACCGACCCGCGCATGGTGCCGCAGGCGCGTCGCCTCGATCGCGTCACGTTCGATGAAATGCTCGAGCTCGCCGGCCAGGGCTCGCGGGTCCTGCACCTGCGCTCGGTCGAATACGCGAGCAAGTACAATATGCCGCTGCGCGTCGCCTCGAGCTTCGCGCCCGGACCCGGAACCCTGATTGGCCGCGAGGACCCGCGCGTGGAAGCTCCTGTCGTCTCGGGCATCGCCTTCAACCGTGATGAAGCGGAAATCACCATCGCGGGCGTGCCCGATGTTCCCGGCACCGCGCATCGGCTGCTCAAGCCGGTCTCCGATGCCAACATCGAAGTCGACATGATCGTTCTCAACGCACCGCGCGAAGGCAAGGTGGATCTGACGTTCACCGTGCATCGCAACGATTTCGGCGCGGCGCTCAAGCTGGCGTCAAAGGCGGTCGAACAGTTCGCGGGCGCAACTGTCACCGGCAACGATCGCGTGGCGAAGCTCGCAGTGGTCGGCGTCGGCATGCGCTCGCATGCGGGCGTAGCGACGCGGCTCTTCGAAGTTCTGGGGCGCGAATCGATCAACGTGCGTATGGTTTCGACGTCCGAGATCAAGATCTCCGTGCTGGTCGATGAGCCGGCGCTGGAGCGCGGTGTGCGTTCTCTGCACGCGGCATTCGGTCTCGATCGCTGATCGTCGTGCAGCGAACGCCCGCGGTCCGGCCAACGAATCCCTGCACTTGCAACGACTCGCACGACTGCACATAAAGCGGCTTGACTGATTCTTTGTCGCATCGCCCGCGGTGCATTCACCTTTTTGTGACGTCCCGCACGCGAAATATTGCGTTGGAGTAGGGGTGTCAAAGTGAGCACTTGGGGCTAGAATCTGCCGCACTTAGAACAGATCGGCCAAGTAGAGGCTGGCGACGGCGCAACGGAAAGCTGCGGGTTGGGGAGCAGTAAACCCGATGCCGTCTGGAGGATTAGGCACATGTTGATTCTGACGAGGCGCGTCGGTGAAACCGTGATGATCGGCGAGAACGTCACCGTCACCGTATTGGGCGTCAAGGGGAACCAGGTCCGGGTCGGCGTGAACGCACCGAAGGAAATCGCGGTGCATCGCGAGGAGATCTACGAGCGCATCAAGCGCGAGGCCCAGAGTAGTGGTGGCCAGGTCGTTCGCGGGCAGTTCGGCACTGACAACAAGCCCTGAGCACTTGAGCCGGGCGACCGGCCTTTACCTCATCCCAGCGGTCCCAGTATGATTCGCGCCCTGTTTTGGCAGGGGGTCGCCGCTCACTTGCGCGCGACAGGATCATTCCCCTCTCCCGCTTGCGGGAGAGGGCCAGGGTGAGGGTCTTCTACCACACGCAGTAGACCCGGCGATTGCACGGAGAGATGGCCGAGTGGACGAGCTCGGAGCCTTTAGCGACGTCAATTAACGTGTCATCGCCCGAGCGAGCGCCAAAGCGCTGGCGATTTGGCCGGACCGAAGCGCGCCGCGTCGGGCGTGCCTGATCTCGGCCATGAACGAAGCAATCGGAGAGATGGCCGAGTGGTCGAAGGCGCGCCCCTGCTAAGGGCGTATACGCCAAAAGCGTATCGAGGGTTCGAATCCCTCTCTCTCCGCCACCATTCCCAGGCTGGTTATTTGGCAGTTCCGCTATTCCCGCTATAATCCGCATCCTCATACGCGC
>DATBVX010000036.1:0-2313 GCA_036515135.1 Steroidobacteraceae bacterium | reverse complement strand
CCCGGACGTGCTCGCCGAACTGCTCAAACGATCGACACCCGCCGGTCCCTTCGCGCAATTGCTGGTCGGTGCGGAAACAGCAGACGACGCGGCGGTTTATCAGCTCAACGACGAGCAGGCGGTGATCGCGACCACCGACTTCTTCATGCCGATCGTCGACGACCCGTTCGACTTCGGGCGCATCGCTGCGGCTAATGCGCTGTCGGATGTCTACGCCATGGGCGGCACGCCGATCCTGGCGCTCGCCATCCTCGGCATGCCCATCAACGTGCTGCCGCACGACGTCATCCGCGAGATCTTGCGCGGCGGCGAGGCGATCTGCGCCCAGGCCGGCATTCCCATCGCCGGCGGTCACAGTATCGATTCCGTGGAGCCCATCTACGGGCTGGCCGCGATTGGTCTCGTTCATCCCCAGCACGTCAAGCGCAACTCGGGCGCCCGCGCAGGAGACGCGCTTATCCTCAGCAAACCGCTCGGCGTCGGCATCCTGTCGGCGGCGCTCAAGAAAAACCAGCTGCGGGAGACCGACTATCGCGCGCTGATCGACACCACCACCAGCCTCAACCGAGCAGGTCCCGAGCTCGCGAAGATACCCGGCGTCCACGCGATGACCGACGTCACTGGCTTCGGTCTCCTGGGGCATTTGCTCGAAATGTGCCGCGGCTCCGGATTAGGCGCGCGCGTGACGACGGCGGACGTGCCGCTGATGGAGAACGTGCTCGCGATGGCTCAGGACGGACTCGTGACAGGCGCCTCGGCGCGTAATTGGGCGTCCTACGGTGCGGACGTGCATCTCGCTCCGCAGGTCGAGGGTGCGCCCCGGGCGCTGCTGTGCGATCCGCAGACGTCGGGCGGTCTGCTGATCGCTTGCGCGCAGGATACGGTCGCGAACGTCATGGCAATCCTGGAGCGCCACGGTTGCTCGTGGGCGGCGACCATCGGCGCGATGATCGGCGGTGAACCTCGCGTGGAAGTGGTTGCAAGGCACGGCGATGACTGACAACAAGAGTCCCGTCTACCTGGATTACAGCGCCACCACGCCCCTGCTGCCCGAAGTTGCCGCATCGACAGGCTCTGCCTGCCACCACGCTTGCGAGGTGGCGTCGTCCGTCATTCTCGCCATGGGTGTGCCGCTCGAGGAAGCTCTCGGCTCGGTCCGCTTGTCGCTCGGCCGATCAACGACACACGACGATATTCGTCGGGCCGCCGGCGCCCTGGTGCGAGCTTGGCAGGAACCGGACGTGATCGTCGCAGCGCGGATTCGCTCCGATCGGGTCACGTAGACCGCAAGTGAGACGGGTTGAGAGGAATGGATGAGAGGTGAACATGAAAGCCGCTAGCATCCTCGACGTCGTGACGCTCCTGTCTGCACTCGGTTGCCGGCTGGTCGCAGGTGTCTTCTTTGCCTTCTCAGCATTCGTGATGAAGGCTCTTGGGAAGCTCCCACCGGCCCAAGGCATTGCAGCCATGAGGTCATCGCCTCTGAGGCGTTTCGGCGCCGCGAAGTGTGATCTCCAAACAAAGGAGGCTTTCGATGGCAACAGTCAGACGGTACCGCGGCCGCTACGTTGCGGACTTTCGCGATCAGCATGGCCGAAGGCGAATTGAGCGGCCAAAGGGACCGTTTGATACCAAGGCGCTCGAGAAGCGCGCCGCCCAGGATCTCCTCTCCGAACGGCTCCGAGAAGTCGCCAGTAAGCAGTACCGTCGCGTGAGCGAGAAGCCCAGTTTCTCGCGACTCGCGGATCTGTTTCTCGCAAGCAAGGTGCGCGCTTGAAAGACAACGCTTGAGGGGTATCGCGAGCTGATCGACTGCTATCTGCGCCCGTATTTCGCCCCACGACGGGCGGATGAGATCACGAGTTTCGACATCGAGCAGTTTCGCGATGAGCTGGCTGATCACGTCCCACATCCGATTCTCCACGCCCGCAAGCAGCGCGAGAAGGAGTTGCAGACAGCGAATCCCGGGGCACGGTTGTGGCGGCTCAAGCCAGGCGCTCGCACGATTAACAAATGCCTGATCCTCATGGTGGGCATCATGGGCTACGCGGCTCGACACGGGTTCGCGACCGGCAACGCTGCCGAGGGGATTGACAAGTTAAAGGAGCCCGAAGGCGAGTCCCGTGTGATCGAGGAAAACGTCCTGACGCCCGCCGAGATTCGCTTGACGATCGATGTGGCAGCCGATCCGTGGCGCCTGCCGATCATGTTCGCGGCGGTCACAGGCGCACGCAAGGCTGAGATCGCCGGCTTGCAGTGGTCCGACATCGATTGGAACCGGCGTAGCGCCGACATTCGGCGATCGTGGCGCCG
>DATBVX010000035.1:0-2303 GCA_036515135.1 Steroidobacteraceae bacterium | reverse complement strand
CACAACGATCCCGACGACCGGCCGGCCGACGTCTTCGGCGGACGCGTCACGCTGCACGCGGGAGGCGGGCGTGAGTCGTATTTGCTGCTGCCGATCATTCCACCGAGGACCGCGGCGTAGCACAAGGAGGGGGTATTTCGGCCCCTCGCTCTAATTCCGTGAGCGCGGCAGCATGAGAGGAGCTTGACGCCCCGCATCTTCGATAATATCGAACAGGCGCTCCTGCCTGCGCTGCAGGAAACTCTCGACCGTTCAGATCGCGCGGATTTCTGTGTTGGTTATTTCAATCTCCGAGGTTGGAAGCAGCTCGACACGTACGTCGAGAAATGGGTGGGCGGTGACGGCCTCCTGCGCGGCAAGCAACCGATCATCATCTGCCCGGCCCGCGCGATTGAGCCGATGCGGATGCCGACCGAATGCCGCGCCGCTTTCGCTGCGGGGCGGTTGCTCTTCGTATCACCCTTTATTAAGCAGCCCAAGCGCGTCACCACAGAATCTGCGCTGCGTCGCAATGAGGTCGTCGCGGCACTGGCGGACGAGGTTTTCATCGCTCACGTCACGCCGGGCGGACAGACCGAGCGTATGGCCGACATGCTCAAGCGTTGGGGGGGTACGGGATATTGCAGGATAACGAAGATACGAACCGGGATAGGCGTGTCAATCCAATGTCCCCGGGTTACACCGCTGCGCGGCTAACCCAGGCTACGTAACGAACCCGGGCTACGAAACCATGGAACTCGTGGATCGTTGGGAGCTTGACACGCCAACGACGGGCGACATAGATTCGAGGATCAACACACTCAAGCGGACACCGATGAAAATCACCGCGGTCAAGAGCTATACCGTCCATCCCGGCTGGCGCAAGAACCTGATCTACGTCAAGGTCGAGACCGACGAGGGCATCCACGGCTGGGGCGAGGCGTACTCGCAATACGACCGCGACACGGCGGTAGTGGCGCAGCTCGAGGCGCTGGGCCCGTACATGGTTGGCCGCAGTCCATTCGACATCAAGCATTTCACGCAGTTTGCATTCGACGATTACGCCGCTCGACGCGGTTCGCTGGAACTCTTCTGCGCCATCAGCGGCATCGAGCACGCGCTGTGGGACATCGCCGGCAAGGCCTGCAAGCAGCCGGTCTACAACCTTTTGGGCGGGCGCTGCCGCGACAGGATTCGAATCTACGCCAACGGCTGGGGCTACGGCCTGAAGGAGCCCGTCGATTACGCGCGCGCGGCGGAAAAGGTGATTGCGCAGGGCTTCACCGCACTCAAACTCGATCCGCTGCCCGCGCCGTGGCGCACCTGGATTCCGAAGGAGCACGAGGAGCGCGCCGTGCGCGTCATCAAGGCGGTGCGCGATGCAGTCGGCCCGGACGTCGACATCCTCATTGACCAGCACCGGCGCCTCGCACCGATGCACGCGATCCGGCTCGACCAGCGCCTCGCGGAGTTCGGCATGTACTGGATGGAAGAGTCGTGCGCCGCCGAATATCCCGATGAGCTCGCGCAGATCCGGCGCGAGATCGGCATCCCGGTGGTGATCGGCGAGGCGACCTACCTCAAGTCAGGGTTCCGCCCGCTGCTGGAGAAGCGCAGCGCGGACATTCTCAATCCCGATGTCGCCTGCTGCGGCGGGATACTGGAATTGAAGGAGATCGCGGCGATGGCGGAGTCATTCCTCGTTGCCGTCTCGCCCCACAACTACAATTCGACGCTGGTGGGGCTTGCAGCGACGGTGCAGGCGTCCGCGGTGATGCCCAACTTCATCATTACCGAGTACTTCCTGCCCTTTGTCGAGTTCTGCGACCGGATTTCGCCGAATCAGTTGAAACCGAAGAACGGCTTTATCGAGCTGCCCACCGCGCCGGGACTGGGCGTGGACGTGGACGAGGAGGCGCTCAAGAAGTTTCCCGGCAAGCTCTATCCGCCGCGCAAACTCCGCTATCCGGCAGACGAGCCCGGCGGTATTTAGTGCGAGGGGTCGTCAGTTCGTGATAGGGGTAGGTTGGGCTGAACGCGGTGATGCCCAACATGGTACGAACGTCGATTGTTGGGGTTCTCGTCGTTCACCCCAACCTACGATCTAACGGGTCTTCAGCAGATCGACCAGCGAAGTGGCGTCGGCGAGTGTTTCGAGACGATCGCAGCAGGAGATGATCTCGTCCTGGGCAGCTCGGGTGAGCCGCTTTGCGGTCACCTTGCGGAATTTCTCCAGCACGTCTTCGCGCGGAATCGGCCGGTCCTTGGCGCCACGCGCACGTCCCCACGCGCTCAATACGGTGCCATCCTTGAGCTCGACTTCG
>DATBVX010000034.1:0-4306 GCA_036515135.1 Steroidobacteraceae bacterium | reverse complement strand
GGCATACCGGCCACGATAAGTCCCGCCGCAGCCGGGCGCTCCTTGAGAAAGCGCCGGATGGTGTCGGCGGGAATATGGCCCTCGAATACATAGCCGGAGCCCACGGCAGTGTGACATGCACTGAGGTGCAGCGGGATGTTGTGCTGCTTCTTGATCTCGCTGAGGTCCGTCACATCAACGGCGCGGATTGTGAAGCCGCTGGCGCGCGCATGGTTCACCCACAGCCGACAGCAGCCGCAGGTCGGCATCTTGTAGACGACGAGCTCTGCGGCAGCACTCGGCTGCATCGCCCAGATCAACGTCGCCGCGCCAGCGATGGCCACCACGATGGCGAGACTCCAAGGCCATACCGATTGTTTGCGTCTCATGGCTCAACCTCTCTTGCAGGGACGGCACCTGGCTGGGTGTGGTGTGTAGGGCCGGGCGCAGCCGCCGCGCTGCCCCGTCGGAGTGCGCGTCGAACATTCGCTTCCTTCACCAGCGCATAGATAGCCGGAATCACGATCAAGGTCAGAATGGTCGCCGACACCATGCCGCCCACCATCGGTGTGGCAATGCGCCGCATGACCTCGGAGCCCGTGCCGCTGCCCCACATGATGGGCAGGAGTGCTGCGATGATGGCGACCACGGTCATCATGAGCGGGCGCACCCGATACACCGCACCCTGCACAACGGCTTCATCGATGTCGGCCACCGTGATGGCCGCGCCGCTCGCCTGGCGCTGCTCGCGAATCTTCGTCAGCGCCCGATCGAGGTAAATCAACATCACAACGCCGGTCTCGGCGGCGACGCCAACCAGTGCGATAAATCCGACTGCTACGGCCACGCTCAGGTTGTAGTCGAGCAGGTACATGAGCCACACGCCGCCGACGAGGGCGAACGGCACCGACAGCATGACAATCAGAGTCTCCTCCAGCCGGTTAAAGTTGAAATACAGCAACAGAAAGACGATGAGGATCGTCACCGGTACGACCACCTTGAGCTTCGCGATCGCACGCTGCATGTACTCAAACTGCCCGCTCCAGGTGACGAAGTAGCCGGGCGGAAATTTCACCCGCTCGCGCACCGCGCGCTGCGCATCGGCGACGTAGCTCCCGATATCGCGATCGCGGATATCGACATAGATATAGGTCGTGAGCAGCCCATTCTCGGTGCGGATGCCGGGCGGCCCCTTGGTAATCTGGATGCGTGCGAGCTGTCCAAGCGGAATCATCGTGCCTTCCATGGTGGCGACCAGCACCTGGGTGGCGATGCTCTGCGGGTCACCGCGCAGCTCGCGCGGATAGCGCACTGCCACTCCGAAGCGTTCACGCCCCTCGACCGAGGTCGTAATCATCTCCCCGCCGAGCGCCGTCATGATCACCTCCTGCACATCATCGATGGCGAGCCCGAAGCGCGCGAGACGCATGCGATCCGGTTCGATGTCGAGGTAATAGCCACCAGTGATCCGCTCGGCGTAGGCGCTCGTGGTGCCCGGCACTGTCTTCACGACGGTCTCGATCTCCTTCGCGATACGCTCGATCTCGGTGAGGTCGTTGCCAAATACCTTGATCCCGATCGGCGTACGTATGCCGGTGGAGAGCATGTCGATGCGTGCCTTGATGGGCATCGTCCAGGCGTTGCTGATTCCCGGGATCTGCACGGCGCGGTCCATCTCGCTGATGAGCTTCTCGAGCGTAATGCCGGCGCGCCACTCGCTCTCGGGCTTGAGGTTGACCACTGTCTCGGCCATCTCGAGCGGCGCTGGATCGGTGGCACTGTTCGCGCGCCCGGCCTTGCCGAATACTGAAGCCACCTCCGGGAAGCGCTTCAGAAGCTTGTCCTGCGTCTGCAAGATCTCGGCAGCCTTGTTGGCCGAGAGGCTCGGGAGCGTCGCCGGCATGTACAGCAACGTGCCTTCGTTGAGGACCGGCATGAACTCCGTTCCGAGCTTCAGGGCGGGGTAGACCGTGAGAGCGAGCACCGCCAGAGCCGCAAGCAGGGTAACCTTCTTCCAGCGCAGCACCCAGCCGATCACGGGGCGATAGCCCCAGATGAGAGCGCGCACGATCGGGTTTCGGCTCTCCGGCGGGATGCGCCCACGAATGAAGAGCAGCATCAGAACCGGCACGAGCGTGATCGAGAGCAATGCTGCGCCGGCCATGGCGAAGGTCTTGGTGTAGGCGAGCGGCTTGAAGAGCCGCCCCTCCTGCGCCTCGAGCGAAAAGACCGGCAGGAAGGAGACGGTGATGATGAGCAGACTGAAAAAGAGCGCGGGCCCGACCTCGCGGCATGCAGTGCTGATCGCCTCGAGGCGCGACTCCTCCGCCCCGCGGTGCTCGAGATGCTTGTGCGCGTTCTCGATCATCACGATGGCGGCGTCGACCATCGCTCCGATGGCAATGGCGATCCCACCGAGACTCATGATGTTCGAGTTGAGGCCGAGCGCGCGCATGCAGATGAAGGCGATCAGCACACCGATGGGCAGCATGATGATGGCGACGAGGGCGCTGCGCGCATGCAACAGGAACACGATGCAAACGAGCGCGACGATGAGGCTCTCCTCAATCAGCGTGCCGCGCAGATTGCGGATCGCACGATGGATGAGCTCGGAGCGGTCGTAGACGGTCTCGATCGATACGCCCTCCGGGAGTCCGGATGCGATCTCGGCGATCTTCGTCTTGAGGTTGTGAATGACATCCAGGGCGTTCTGGCCGTAGCGCGCGACGGCGATACCCGCGACGACTTCCCCTTCCCCGTTCAGCTCTGCAATGCCTCGGCGTTCGTCCGGGACGAGCTCGACGCGCGCCACATCGCGGAGCAGCACCGGGGTTCCGCGCGCGGCCTTCACCACCAGCGTTTCAAGATCGGCGATGCCGCGCAGATACCCGCGACCGCGCACGACGTACTCAGTCTCGGCCATCTCGATCACGCGTCCGCCCACGTCGCGGTTGCTCATGCGCACGAGATTCGTGATCTGCTGCAGCCCGATGCCGTAGGCCTGGAGCTTCCGCGGATCCACCGTCACCTGATAGGTCTTCACGAAGCCACCAACGCTTGCGACCTCGGCCACCCCCTGCGCCTTGGTGAGCTGATAGCGCACGAACCAGTCCTGCAGGGCGCGCAGGTCCGCCAGAGACTGATCCTTGGCGAGGAGTGCGTACTGATAGACCCAGCCGACACCGGTGGCATCCGGACCGAGCGAGGGCGTGATGCCGCGCGGCAGGCGGCTTGCCGCGAAGTTCAAGTACTCCAGAACGCGCGATCGGGCCCAGTAGATATCCGTGCCGTCGTCGAAGATCACGTAGACGAACGACACGCCGAAGTTGGAGAAACCGCGCACGACCCTCGAGCGGGGCACACTCAGCAGCGCGGTCGCGAGCGGATAGGTCACCTGGTCTTCGACGACTTGCGGGGCCTGACCCGGGTACTCGGTATAGACGATGACCTGCACGTCGGAGAGATCCGGGAGCGCGTCGAGCGGCGTGCGCAGAAGCGTGTAGACGCCGGCCGCCACGATGAGGCCGGTGGCGAGCAGCACGAGAAACACATGCCGCAGCGACCAATCGATCACCCGTGTAAGCATGGTCAGTGTCCCGAGTGCTCAGCAGCCGGATCGGTACTCTTGGGCATGTTCGTGCCCGGCACGGGCGACTCACCCCCCGGAGCGTTCGCCTCGCTGCTCGCCGCCTCGCCCGCGCCGCTCCCGTGGCCGTGGCCGAAGCTACCGAGGGCGGCCTTGAGGTTGCTCTCGGCATCGATAAGGAAGTTGGCGCTCACCACGAGCTTCTCGCCCGGCTGTACACCGCGCAACACTTCGACGTAGCCATCAGCGCGAAATCCCAGCGTCACCTCGCGCGGCTCGAAGATCCCCTCGCCGCGCTCGATGAGCACGACTTGGCGCTTGCCGCTGTCGAGCACCGCCGAGTCCGGAATGGCAAGCTTCGGTTCTGGGCCGTGCGAGGCGTCGAGTTCTACTCGCGCGTACATCGCGGGCTTGAGGCGCCCCTGGCGATTGGGAAGCTCGATACGCGCCCGGGCGGTGCGCGTCTCCGGTGTCACCGTCGGGTAGAGAAACACGACCCGGCCTTGGAACGTTTCGCCGGGGTACGCATCGACCAGAATTCGCGCTGTCTGATCTCGATGCACCAGCGCCAGATCCTGCTCGAATACATCGACGAGCAGCCACACGGTCGAAAGGTCCGCGATCTTGTAGAGCATCTCCCCCGGCATGAATCGCATACCTTCCACCGCTGGTTTCTCGAGCACGACACCCGTGACCGGGGAGCGCAAGACCAACGCTTTGCGTGGCTCGGCGCCCGCCTGC
>DATBVX010000033.1:0-21259 GCA_036515135.1 Steroidobacteraceae bacterium | reverse complement strand
CCCGCTAGCGCTCCAGCAGCTTGAGCTTGTCGGGTTTGCCTTCCCATTCCTTGGCGTCGGCCGGGGCTTGTCCCTTCTCGGTGATGACCGGCCACTGGCGCGACAGCTCCTTGTTCAATTCCTTGAACTGCTCCTGACCATCCGGAATCTCCTCTTCGGAGAAGATCGCCTCCACCGGGCATTCGGGCTCGCAGAGCGTGCAGTCGATGCACTCATCCGGATCGATTACGAGGAAATTCGGGCCCGCGTGGAAACAGTCGACCGGGCAGACCTCGACGCAATCCATGTACTTGCACTTGATGCAGTTTTCCGTGACGACGAATGTCATTGGAACTCGATCCGGAAGCGAGAAAATGGCCCAGTTATTCTGCCACACGCGCCCCGTTCCCACTAACGCCTGACGAGGTCGAATTCCGCGAAGTGCAGTTCTTCGCGGCCGGCGGCGCGATCCTCGAAATAGCGACGCAGGGCAAACACGCCGCTTGGAAACGCGATTTCTTCCCAAGGCACATCTCGCTCCTCGACCAGCTTCACCTCGACGCTCTCGGGCCCGACGCCGAAGCGGCCGTCGATGAGGCGTGCACGAAACATGACGTGCACCTGGTTGGCATGCAGGTTGTGAACGATGGCGAGGATCGATCCGATCTCGACCTCCGCCATCGCTTCCTCGACGGCTTCGCGCGCCGCCGCAGCCATCAGCGTCTCGCCGTTCTCCATGAACCCCGCGGGAACCGTCCAGTAACCGCTCCTGGGCTCGATGGCGCGCCGGCAGAGCAGGATCTTCCCCTCCCATTCGGGGACGCAGCCGGCGACCAGCTTGGGATTCTCGTAATGGATGGTGCCGCAGGCGTCGCAGACGAAGCGCGGCACGTGGTCGCCGGGCGGAACCCGCCGGCTGACGGGTTGTCCGCAGTGGCTGCAGAAATTCATGTGAGAGCGATTGAGTGTCGAGGGAGTCGCTTGAACATGGTGCCGGAAACAGGACATCCAGACCACCCTTCGCCGCTGCAAGGGTCGTCAGCAGACATGGTGCGCGCAAGTCGCTGTTCCTTCCTTGGTCGTGGCAATGCTCGGCGCGACCGAGATTGAACGCTCGCTTCCAGTGCGCCTTATTCCTTCACGCCGCGCTGTGAGAGCGGTATCCGTTTCTCCGGGTCACGGTGTATCCCCTCGGTCCGTGGCGCTGCTCGGCCACGAAGCACGGCGAGCGACGCAGGCGTGCGCCACGTTGAACCAAGCTCATGTCGAAGGACGCCATCATGAATCTCTCGCGGTGAGCAATTGGTCGATCACGTCGTCGACCGAGTAACTGTCACGACCCGGCTTCAGGAATCTCGCAATGTGAGCAACGTCGTCGCCGGCGGTGATGAGCGCTGGCTCAGATCGTCCGCCACCGCGCACCTGAGCGAATCCCACCGTCGACATCAGTCCATTGCACACGCACTTGCGCCCGATCGTCTGTGCTTCGTTACCGCCCTTGTTCAAGTAGGTCTCGAGCCGCTCCGCCGGGCAACGATAACCGATGTTTCCATCCGGCCGGCGATAGCACGTCCGCAGATAGCCGAGGTCGCAGACTCGTTCCCGTGCCTCGAAGCTCTTCGCCTCTGCCAGCGTGCCTTCGAGCTGCAGCACCTTGAATGGGAATCCGGTGGGCGAAGCCAATGTATCCGTGAAGACCCTGGCGCGGCCTTCCCGGCTCGCGCACAGCACCGACGCCTTCAATTCGGCCGAAATCCCTGATTCCTCGCAAAACGCGAAGGCTGTTCCCACTTGAATCCCGTGGGCCCCGAGCGCGAGCGCCTTCTCGAGCATGGCCTGATCGCCGAATGATCCCGCCAGCCAGAACGGCAATCCGATCTCGCGCAGCTGCGCGAAGTCAGGTTCGTCGCGCGGTCCATAGATCGGCTCGCCATTCACATCGAGCGTGAGCGCACCGCGTGGTGGCGCGTTGTGACCGCCAGCCGTCGGTCCCTCGACCACAAACCCGTCGACACTCCCCGAGCTCTTGCGCGCCAGGGTCAAGGCGAGCGTCGAGGACGAAACGATCGGCAGAAACAGCGGCCGCCTGAGCTCCGCGACACCTGCGGGCATGTACCTGCGGGGATCGAAGCGCGTGACGAATGACTCGCCTGGCAACGCTCCGGCAACGTCGAGTCTGAGCTCGGCGGGCTGCCCGGCGGCGAATCGATCGAGAATGGCCGGAATGGCCCGGGGAATTCCGGCTCCCATCAGCACGACGCTGACGCCGGCGAGCATCGCACCGAACAGCGATGCCAGATTCGGCAACTGGACTTTCTCCAGCAGGTTGATCCCCACCAGCCCGTCGTGCCCGTCTTTGGCCAGATGGACTTCGGAAAAATTGGCGACGACGAGCAGATCGAGGAGGTCGGCCGGCATCCGGAGGGCAGGGAACGGCCGGGATCTGAACGGTCTCGCCTCCGGCTTGCCGCCAGCAATGAAATACCGCTTCCAGACCTGATCCGCGATTTCGCGAACCGGGAAGGCGTCGAAAGCTGCGCGCAGATATCCGCCGGGGTCGCCCAGCTGCAACCGCCGCGCGACAACCGTGTCGATGCCGGTGCCGGAGACGACACCCAGCTGGCCTCGCAACGAAACCGCACGCGCCAGGCGCCAGGACGACACGGCGACTCCCATTCCGCCCTGGATGATTGCTGGAAGATTCCTTATCACAACATCCTCAGGAGGGTGGAAGGATCGAAAGCCAGCCGTTCAGATTGGCACGGCGTCGGCGGGATCCGCGGGACCGCTGCCGAATCGAGCGCAGCGCCCCGATTCCGTCGCGTGTCGGGTCGCGCTGGGGAAAGTCTCTGCGCCAGTGGGCACCGCGGCTCTCCTCGCGAGCTGCCGCGGCGTTCAGCATCGCGGCCGCAAGATTGAAGCGCTGGCGCAGGATCAATGAGTCGGCCGCCAGCGACCGCCGGATGGCACGGATGGCGCGAATCGCGCTGACCAGATCGGGTCCATCCCGGACCGGACCCATGTGCTTCCACATGAGACGGCGCAGTCGCGTCCACGCCTCACAGCCCTCATCGAACGGCGCACACTGGGGGACGCTCGCGGAAATCCATGGCCTGCGCACGGATTCAGAGCGGCGAATCTGCGCACCGACGCTCCGACCGCAGACGATCGCTTCCAGCAAGGAATTACTTGCGAGACGGTTGGCGCCATGGAGCCCCGTATAGGCCACCTCGCCACAAGCCCACAGTCCCTCAAGGTTGGTGCGTCCGTATTCATCGACTACGAGGCCGCCCATGTGATAGTGCGCGGCGGCCGTCACCGGGATCAGTTGCTCGTGTGGATCGACGCCGTGCGCGCGGCACGTGGCAAGGGCGGCGGGAAACTCGCTGCCGCGCGCGGAACAGAACACCGCGCGCCCATCGAGGAAGACCTCATCACCGCTTTCGCGGCACTCCCAGACCGCGCGGGCAATCACATCGCGCGGTGCCAGATCGCCGCGTGGATGACGGTCGAGCATCAGTCGTCGGCCGCTACCCGTGAACAGAGTTGCGCCGGCCCCGCGCAGCGCTTCGGTCAGAAGAGGCAGCGGATCCTGTTCGGAAAGCAAGGCAGTCGGATGAAACTGGACGAACTCGAGTCCCGCAGCTAGCGCCCCGCGCGCCAGCGCCATTGCGAGTCCGTCGCCCGCCGCGTACGTCTCATTGGTGGTGTACTCGAACAGGCGCCCGAGGCCGCCGGTCGCGAGCACAGTCTCGCGCGCGGTGATCGCGAGTGGCCGAGCTTCGGCGTCGAGCGCGAATGCACCGGCGATGCTGCCGTCGCTCGCTTCGAGGAGCGAGGCGGCTTGACCGGTCTGAAACGCAATGTGCTCGCACTCTCTCGCGCGCGCCACGAGCGCGTTCAGAATGGCCCGGCCGGTCCGGTCGCCCTCGGCGTGCAGAACGCGCGGCCGGCTGTGCCCTGCCTCAAGATGCAGAGCAGGGCGTGATCCCCGGTGATCGAAAACAACGCCGGCGGTCTCAAGGAACTCGACTGCGTCCACCGCGCGCGCAATGACATTCGCCGCCACATGATCGACACTCGAGTGACAGGCCGCGAGCAGCGTGTCGGCGACGTGTGCGGCGACCGAGTCTCCGGGCCCTATCGGTGCGGCGATTCCCCCTTGCGCGAGCGCGGTGCAGGTCGAGGTCTCAGGTTTGCCGGCTGACAATACCAGCGCGCGCCGCGGCGCGACCGCCATCGCGGTGCACAATCCGGCGGCGCCGGCCCCAACCACCAGCACATCGGTCTCCAGGACTTGCAGACCTCGCGGCGCCACGAGCGTCCTTCAAAGCGCGAGCATTCGCTCGATCGGCCGGCGCGCGCGCTCAGCGATCTCCGGGTTGATTTCGATCGCGGGCTCGAGGCAGCGCAGGGTCGCTGCCACCGATTCGAGCGTAATCGACTTCATGTGCCGGCAGAGATTGCAGGGTCGCAGAAACGTGATCTCCGGGCAGGCTACCGACACGTTGTCGGCCATCGAGCACTCGGTGAGCAGCATCGCGCGCCGCGGCCGAACGGACTTCAGGAAATCGACCATCGCGGACGTCGAGCCGACGAAGCTTGCTTGCGCCTGAACCTCCGCGGGGCATTCCGGGTGGGCCAGCACCACAGCGTTCATCGCCCTGCGGTAATCACGTATATCGTCGACCGAAAATCGCACGTGTACTTCGCAGGTTCCAGGCCAGGAAATGACCTCGAGAGGACAGCGTTGTGCCACGTAAGCGGCGAGGTGGCGGTCGGGTAGCAGGATGACCCGGGGACTGGAGAGCGAGAGCGCTACGTGCACGGCATTGGCCGAAGTGCAGCAGATGTCCGCCTCGGCCTTTACGGCGGCCGAGGTGTTGACATACGCGACCACCGGAACACCCGGATACTGGCGGCGCAGCTCGACCACGTCGGCGGCCGTGATCGATTCGGCCAGAGAGCAGCCCGCGGTTCGGGATGGCAGCAGAACGAGCTGATGCGGGCAGAGAAGCTTGGCGGTTTCGGCCATGAATTCGACACCGCACACGACAACAGTGCGAGCGTTCGAGCGCGCCGCGTACCGCGCCATGGCGAGCGAGTCACCGGTAAAGTCCGCAATCGCTGCGGTGATGAGCGGTACCTGATAGTTATGGGCGACGACCAGGGCCCCGTGCCGAGCCTTGAGGTCGAGAATTTCCTCGATCAGCGGCAATCCGAGGACGATTTCCGCTTCCGGAACGACATGCCCAAGTCGCGCGCGCAGCTCTGCGCCGATGCCGCTTTGCAGCGAGCTCACTTCTTGCATCGGCACGCGCACTGTACTCATCGATGTCTTCGTCAAAGACCTAAGACTGCGACGCCAGAGGCGGAAGAAAGTTGATACGGATCAATAATGATGAACCGGCGAGCGTCCAGTGTGCGCGCTGCGGATTTCGACGTGTCTGCTTTTCCCCGCGCGTCCCAGGCCGTGGCCCTGGAACTCCACACCGCCTTCCAATTCGCCACCGCCAGCTGGCACGCGGCGCTGCTCTCTTTCACGCGGGTGACCGGCTGTCGGCTGTCTACGCGCTGCGCAGCGGCTGCGTGAAGGAAGTCGTGTTCTCACCCGAAGGGGACGAGCTGGTCACGGGCTTCTACCTGCCCGGTGAGCTGCTTGGGCTCAGTGCGCTCCCCGACAAGCGGTTCCGCAGCAGCGCAGTGGCCGTCGAGCCGACGCGCAGCTGCGAAATTCCGTGGCGGTCCCTGGCGCAGAGCATGGCGATGTCCCCGGAGATCGCCACCGAACTGATCGCTCTGACTGCAAGAGCAGCCAGCGCGGCGCAGGATATCGCCGTGTCCGTCATGCGCCGGTCCGCATTGAGCCGTGTCGCGGGATTTCTCCTGGCCGTAGGCGCTCGCCGGCGTGAACGCGGGCTCCATGGGCAGCGCTTCCGGCTCGGCCTGCGCCGCCGGGATATCGCGAGCTATCTCGGCCTGACGCTCGAAACGGTGTCGCGCAGTTTCAGTGAGCTCGCGCGCCGCAATCTCATCCGCGTCAGGGCGAAGCAGTTCGAGCTGCTGCGCCTCGGTGACCTGCAACGCACTGCGCTTGGAGGGTCGAGCGCATCGCCACAATTCCACCCTTGATCCCAACTTAGTCCTTCCCGGAATTACCGCACCAGTTCGTCTTCGCGCAGCGGCATGCGATCCTGCCGACGCCACTTGTGGAACTCGGTGCGGGCAAGGTGATCCGACACGATTGCGCACTGGGGCTCATGCTGTGATCGGTAGAACTTCTGTCAGCGACACGTACCAGATCAGCTGGATGAGCTGCTTCTGGCAGGCGATCAGGCAGCTGGGCGCGTGCATGGTGCCGGGAACAGGAATCGAACCTGCACGGGGTCGCCCCCGGTGGATTTTGAGTCCACTGCGTCTACCAGTTCCGCCATCCCGGCGCCGCCGTGGAAAGTATAGGAGATTCATTTTGGAGGCGTGCGACCATTCGCGGTGCTGCTGCATCCTTTGATGGCAATGACGCGCCTCACAGAGATCGAGCTCGAGCCCGGCATCCTGCGAGAGGCGCAGGCGGGCGACCGCAGGGCACAGGCTGAGCTCTACCGTGCGTTCTCCAGCGCGACGTACGCGCTGATCCGCCGCCTGGTTGCGCGACAGGCCATTGCCGACGACCTGTTCCAGGACACCTTCGTTGAGGTGCTCAAGAGCCTGCGCGCGTTCCGTGGCGAAGCGCCGCTCGGTGCCTGGATCCGCCGGGTCGCGGTGAGCAAGTGCCTCATGCACTTGCGTTCGCCGTGGCATCGAAGCCTGATCTGGCTCGACCAGTTCGCCGGCAACGATGCGCTTACCGACCCAAGCACGGCGCTGGTTGATCGGACCGACGTGGATGCCGCGCAGCAGATCGACCTTGAAGCCGCGCTGGCGCAGTTACCCGGGCAGTCCCGATCCGTGGTGTGGCTGTACGACGTCGAAGGCTATACGCACGAGGAAATCGCGGCGCTCTACGGCAAGAGTGTGAGTTTTTCGAAGTCGCAGCTGATGCGCGCGCATCTGCGCCTGCGCGAGCTGCTACAGGTTGAGCGGGAGAACGCGGCATGCATGCCAGTATCGAGCAACTCCTGAAGCTGCGCGACGGCGCCAACGCCGGCGACAGTGTGGCCTCGCACGTGCGCGCGTGCCCCGAGTGTCATTCGACCCTCGACGGGCTCAACACGGTGACGGCGGCGCTGCGCACGCTGCAACCACGTTTCGACGCGCCCGATCGCTGGAGCGCTATCGCCGCGAACTTGTCTAACGCAACGGCAGGAGTGACCGCAGCCCGCGGCAAGCCCGGATGGTTGTTGCCGGCCGTGAGTGCGGCTCTAGTTCTGGTTGTCGTGCTGTTAACGCTCGTCGACCCCGAAGCACCTGCTCCAGCGGCGGATGAGCAAACGGCGACCGTGGTGACGCCTGCAAGCTCTCGCCAATATCTGCTGGCCGAGTCGCAGCGCCTGGAATCGTTGCTCGCTTCGTTGCCGGCCGAGCCGCGGCTCACCCGCGCGCACACCGCCCTGACGGTGGCGGATCTCGAGGACCGCATTCAGTGGGTCGACTTTCGGCTCAACCTGGCGAGCGAAGCCGGGCTCCGCAATGACGAGGCCGAGCGGCTGTGGCGCGAACGGGTGGACTTGTTGAATTCATTGGTGGCAGTGCGCTATGCGCAGACGCGCACCGTGGCTTTCTGAATGAATACCGGAGATCGCAATGAGACGTGACGCAATCTTGAGGAGCCTCATGTTCACGGTGCTGCTGGCGGGTTTCGCCGCGGCGCCCGCATTCGCACAGGCAGTGGCAAAGGAGAAGGACCAGGCCGAGCTCGAGGCCAAGCTGGAAGCCGCGCGCGCCAGACTCGAGGCGGCAGCGCGCGAGGTCGCGGAGTTGAGCGGCGAGCTGACGGGCCCTGTCATGCACGACTTTGTGATGGCCTACGGTGCCCACGACCGGCGCGCGATGCTCGGCATCAACATTGGCGGCGGAGACGAGGACGCCAAGGATGGTGTGCACGTGCAGAGCGTGACTCCCGGTGGACCGGCCAGTGACGCGGGCCTCAAGGCAGGCGATGTGATAGTCGGCATCGATGGCAAGAATCTGCGCGGCACCGACAGGCGGCCGAGTGCGGCGCTCGTGCAGCACATGCGCACGCTCAAGCCGGGGGACAAGGTCAAGGTGGAATATCAGCGCGATGGCAAGACTCAGACGTCCGAGATCACCACCGAGGCTTTGGGTCCCGGGCACATGATGGCAATGCCGGCTATCCGGCCATTGTTGGGCGCGCATCCAGTTCCGCCCATCGGGGGTGTACCGTTCACCAGGGCTTTCCACGGTTTCGGTCGGGCGGAGTTCCTCGACATGGAGCTCGTCACGCTCACGCCCAAGCTCGGTCGCTACTTTGGCACCGACAAGGGTGTGCTGGTCGTGCGCCCGCCTCGAAGCGGCGATCTCAAGCTCGAGGACGGCGACGTGATCGTCGACATCGATGGGCGCAAGCCGGAGAACGGCGGACACGCGCTGCGCATCCTGCGTTCCTACCAGCCGGGCGAGAAAGTGACCCTCAACGTCCTGCGCGACCGCAAGCCGGTGAAGCTCGCCGTCGCGGTGCCGGCCCGAGCTGCGAATGAACCGGACGAGGGGGCATTCTTTTTCGACGAGCCCGTGCCGTTCACCAAGGTCGTGCCGGCGACGGAGGAGGACGCAACCTAGCTTGCGGTCGCTGCGCGCGGCTGCGCCTCCAACGACTCGCATCGTGGGATCCAGCGCTGCAGTACGCGGGATACGGCATCGCAGAACGGATGTAATCGAGAAGGACGGATAAGTGTGGGTAAGTCAGGCAGGCGGCCCAAATGCCCGCTAACATTCGCGGCGAATGCGCCGCAGTGATTTTCGTTACGAACTCCCGCCCGAACTGATCGCCCAGGAGCCGCTCCCGCAGCGCTCGGCCAGTCGACTGCTCGTCCTCGATGGGCGGGATGGAACCATCGATGACCGTCGCTTTGCGGATCTGCCGCAGCAGCTGCGCGCAGGCGATCTGCTCGTTCTCAACGACACACGCGTCCTCCGCGCGCGGTTGAGCGCGCGGAAAGCGAGCGGCGGCAAGGTCGAGCTGCTGCTCGAACGCGCACTGGATTCACATCGCGGATTGTTTCAGGCGCGCGCGAGCAAGCCGATGCGCGAGGGCGCGGAACTGGCGCTGGCGGGCGGCGGCCGGGCGCACGTGATCGCGGCGCGCCATGACCTCGTGGAGATCAAGTTTGCTGAGCCGCTCCTCGAGTATCTGGAGAGATACGGTGAGGTTCCATTGCCGCCGTACATCGCGCGCGCGGCGAACGAAGCGGATCGCGAGCGCTATCAAACCGTGTTCGCGCGTAATGCCGGCGCAGTGGCGGCCCCCACCGCAGGCCTGCATTTCGACGAGCGGCTATTGCGTGAGCTTGCGGCTGCGGGCATCGGGCATGCGTGCATCACGCTGCACGTCGGCGCCGGCACGTTCCAACCGGTTCGGGTTGATGACCTGGCAGAGCATCGCATGCATTCCGAACGCATGGAGATCGGTGACGCGGCGTGCGAGGCGATCGCCGCGGCGCGCGCAAGACACGGCCGCGTAATCGCGGTCGGCACGACGGTCCTGCGGAGTCTCGAAACCGCGGCGAGCCACGGGCAGGTGCGGCCATGCAAGGGTGAGACGACGCTCTTCATCCTTCCGGGTCACCGATTCCGCATTGCCGATCTCCTGATCACGAACTTTCACCTGCCGGAGTCGACGCTGCTGATGCTTGTCTGCGCCTTCGGCGGATACGCGCATGTCATGACCGCGTATGCTCACGCGGTGCGCGAGCGTTATCGATTCTTCAGCTACGGCGACGCGATGTTGGTCACGCCGCACCCTTCCGCCCGTGAGGCCGTGGCATGAAGTTCGAAATCGCGGCGACCGACTCCAGTGCGCGCAGTGGACGGTTGATGTTTGCGCGCGGCGTGGTTGACACCCCGGCGTTCATGCCCGTCGGCACGTATGGCACCGTAAAGGCCATGACGCCCGAAGAGCTGCGCGATCTCGGCGCACAGATCATTCTCGGCAATACGTTTCACCTGATGCTTCGACCGGGCGCCGACGTGATCCGCGCGCATGGAGGCCTGCACGGATTCATGAACTGGCCGGGACCGATTCTCACCGACTCGGGTGGGTTCCAGGTGTTCAGCCTGGCGAGTCAGCGGAGAATCACGGAGGAAGGCGTGCATTTCCGTTCGCCGATCGACGGGACGGAAGTCTTCCTCACGCCGGAACGCTCGATGGAGGTGCAATGCGATCTCGGGTCGGACATCGCGATGGTGTTCGATGATTGCACCGCGTATCCCGCCACGGAGCGGGAGGCACGCACGTCGATGGAGCGCTCGTTGCGTTGGGCGCAGCGCAGTCGCGCGGCATATTTTGCGAGCCCCCCGCCCGGGGCTCTTTTCGGCATCGTGCAGGGCGGGGTGCACACCCCGCTGCGCGGAGCGTCAGTGGAGGGCCTCGTCACACTCGGATTCGAGGGCTACGCCGTCGGCGGAATGGCCGTGGGCGAGCCCGAAGAGGAGCGACTGCGAGTGCTCGAGGAAACGGTGCCATTGCTCCCCGCTGCCCAACCCCGTTACCTCATGGGAGTCGGCCGGCCGGTGGACATCATCGCGGCTGTCCGGCGCGGGATCGATCTGTTCGACTGCGTGATGCCGACGCGCCATGCTCGCAACGGGCATCTATTCACATCGACCGGTATCGTAAACATCCGCAACAGCGTCCATCGCGCGGACACGCGCCCGGTCGATGAAGCCTGCGAGTGCTACACCTGCCTCCACTACAGCCGCGCGTATCTGCGGCATCTCGATCAGGCCGGCGAGATCCTCGCCTCACGGCTGAACACGGTGCACAACCTGTACTTCTATCTGCGGCTCATGTCCGCCCTGCGCCGGGCGATCGCCGCCGGTGATCTCGAGGGCTTCGGCCAGCGGTTTCGAGCCTCGCAGCAGCAGGGCGACGAGCCTTCTGTATAATACCGCGCTCTTTTTCGCCGCCGGACCACAGGTTCCGGGCGGCCAACCATAGGAACAACCATGAGTTTCCTGATCGACAACGCCTGGGCCCAGGCAGCGCCCTCACCCGTGGGCGGCAGCATGGGCTTCATCATCATGATGGGCCTGTTCTTCGTAATCTTTTATTTCATGCTCATCCGCCCGCAGAGCAAGCGCGCCAAGGAGCATCGCACCATGCTGGCGGCGCTGGCGTCAGGCGATGAAGTCGTCACGAGCGGCGGCATCCTCGGCCGCGTCGTCGAAGTGGGTGAAAACTTCGTCACGATCGAGGTGGCCGAGGGCGTCAGGCTCAAGGTGCAGAAGCCGCAGGTGACCTCGCTCGTGCCCAAGGGCACGCTCAAGGCGGCGTGAGGCGGAAGCACCGAGATGACGGAGTACCCACGCTGGAAATCGATTACCGTACTGGTGGCGTTGATCTTCGGCGTGATCTTCGCCGTGCCGAACCTGTTCACGGAGGATCCCGCCGTCCAGGTGGCGCGCCGCAGTTACGAGCCGATCAGTACGGTTCAGCAGCAGGCGATTGAGGCCATCGTGCGCGATGCCGGCGTCGCGCACGCGGACAGTTTCATCAGCGAAGGCCGGCTCATGTTGCGCTTCGCCAACGTGCCGGATCAGCTCAAGGCGCGCGATGCGCTCGCCGCCGAGGCCGCGGAACAGTACATCGTGGCGCTGACTCGCGCGACGCGCATACCGAAATTCATGCGCCAGCTGGGTCTTAAGCCCATGAGCCTGGGTCTCGATCTGCGCGGCGGTCTCTATCTGCTCTACCAGGTGGACGTCGAAGGAGCGGTGGCGCAACTGCTTGAGCGCCTCGAGCAGGAGTTTCGCAAGTCGCTGCGGGACGAGCGCATTCCATACGTCAGCGTCGAGCGCAGCGGACAGCAGCTGCGAGTCGCGCTGCGCAATGCCACCGACCTGACGCGTGCGCGTGACAGCCTTCTCAAGGCCAATCCTGACCTGACCATCACACCGGGCGGGGATGAGGTCACGCTCGTGATGGAGCTCAGGCCGGAGCAGATCAAGGAACGCCAGGATTACGCGATCCAGCAGAACATCACCACGCTGCGCAATCGTGTCAACGAGCTGGGCGTCTCCGAGCCGATCGTGCAGCGCCAGGGTCTCGATCGCATCAATGTCCAGTTGCCGGGCGTGCAGAACTCTGCCGAGGTGAAAGACATTCTCGGCAAGACGGCCACCCTCGAGTTCCGTCTTGTGGACACGTCCAACGATCCTCAGGAAGCGCTGCGGCTGGGCCGCGCACCGCTGGGCACGAAGCTCTATCGTGACCGCGATGCCAACCCGGTGCTGCTCAGGCGCGACGTGATCGTGACGGGAGACCAGCTGACGGATGCGACTTCCGGTGTGACCCAGCAGGAAGGACCGGCGGTGTTCGTGAAGCTCGACGGGCGCGGTGCCGCCGAGATGCTCAAGACGACGCAGTCCAATCTCGGGCGGCCGATGGCCGTGGTATTTATCGAGAAGGTGCGCCGTACAGTGGAGCGCGACGGCAAGAAAGTGGAAGTCGATGTCACGGAGGAAAAGGTCATCAGCGTGGCGACGATCCAGGGGGTGTTCAGCAGCAGTTTTCAGATCACGGGATTGCAGCTCAACGAAGCCAAGACCCTCGCGCTGCTGTTGCGCGCCGGCTCGCTCGCCGCACCGATCTACCCCATCGAGGAACGCGCGATCGGCCCGAGCCTTGGTCAGGACAACATCGACAAGGGGATCGGCGCCCTCATCGTCGGCAGCCTGCTGCTGTTTGCGGCGATGGCGATTTACTACAAGGGAATGGGTCTGCTTGCCGATGCGATCCTGCTATTCAACGTCGTGTTGCTGGCCGCGCTGCTCACCTTGCTGCAGGCCTCGCTGACGCTACCGGGCATCGCGGGCATCGTGCTGACTGTAGCGATGGCGGTGGACGCCAACATCCTGATCTATGAACGCATCCGCGAGGAATTGCGCATCGGCAACTCGCCGCTGAACTCGATCGGCGCCGGTTTCGACAAGGCGTTCTCGGCGATCGCCGACTCCAACGTCACCGCTCTGATCGCCGGCGTGGTGCTGTTCGTGTTCGGCACCGGGCCGATCAAGGGATTCGCGGTCACGCTGTGCCTGGGCATCATCACGACGCTGTTTACGGCGATCATCGGCAGCCGGGCACTGATTCACTTCGTCTATGGCCGGCGCCGCCGAGTCGAACGGCTGTCGATCTGAGGATAGCGTTGCATGGAATTCTTCAAACAAGCGACCAAGATCCGCTTCATGGCCACCCGCAAGTGGTGGTACACGCTATCGGCTGTGATGATTGCGCTGTCACTCGCGGCGCTGTGGCGTCCGGGCCTCAACTACGGCATCGACTTCACCGGCGGCATCGCGGTGGAAGTGGCCTATCCATCGGCTGCGGATCTCGATCGCGCACGTACGTCGCTGACACAGGCGGGTTTCGCCGATGCGCAGGTGCAGAACTTTGGCACCTCGCGCGACGTGATCGTGCGGCTCGAGCCGCGCACGGATGTCAGCGGCACCGTGATCGGCAACCAGGTGCTCGAGGTGCTCCAGACCGTGGAGCCGAAGGTCGAGCTGCGACGCATCGACGTCGTTGGACCGCAGGTGGGCGGTGAGCTGCGCGAGAAGGGTTTTCTTGCCATGCTCTTCACGTTCCTCTTCATCCTGGCCTATATCTGGTTCCGGTTCGAGTTCAAGCTCGGCGTCGGCGCCATTCTGGCCGCGATGCACACGCCGATCGTGATTCTCGGCTACTTCGCGGCAACGCAGATGACGTTCGACCTCACCGTGCTCGCCGCCATCCTCGCGGTCGTGGGCTACCAGATCAACGACACGGTCGTCGTGTTCGATCGGGCGCGGGAGCGATTCCCGTTGATGCGCGGTGCGTCGCCGGCTGAAGTGCTCGATGCGGCCATCAACCAGACGCTCTCGCGCACGGTGATCACGAGCGGCGCGACCATGATCGTGGTCGCTGCGTTACTGTTCCTCGGTGGCGAGACCATGCGGGGCTTTTCTGCGGCCATCCTCATCGGCATCGTCGTGGGTACCTACTCGTCGATTTACATCGCGAGCGCGTCCGCACTCGATCTGAAGCTGAGCGCGGAGGACCTCATGTCGGTGCGACGCGAGAAGGGGCCGGTCGACGATCTTCCTTGAGGCACCATGATCAGCACCCCCGTCGTCTGGCTGGGGTTCCTGGCCCTATTCCTGACGCTGCTGTGGCTCGACCTCGGCTTTCTGCATCGCAAGGTGCAGTCGCTGAGCGTGCGCCAGGCGCTCACCGCCACGCTGATGTGGGTGGCCGTCGCCCTGACATTCTCGGCGGCGATCTACGGGCTGTATGAGTTTCACTGGTTCGACTGGCGGCCCGGAACCGCCGGTGAAACGACCGGGCGCGACGCGCTGATCGCGTTTGTCACCGGCTATCTGCTCGAATGGTCGTTGTCGGTCGACAACATCTTCGTCATCGCGCTGATCTTTGCGTACCTGCGAGTGCCGCCGCAGTACCAGTATCGCGTGCTCTTCTGGGGCATCGTCGGCGCCATCGTGCTGCGCGGCGCGATGATCGCCACCGGCACCGCGCTCATCCACGCGTTCGACTGGATGTTTTACGTCTTCGGCGCAATCCTGCTGGCCTCGGCGGTGCGCATGCTGAAGAGCGACGAGCACTACGATCCCGCGAAGAGCCTGCTGGTGCGAGTCACGCGGCGCCTGTTTCCGGTAGCCGATCATCTCGACGGCGCGCATTTCTTCACGCGCGTGGACGGGCGCGTGACAGCGACGCCGCTCTTCATCGCGCTGCTGCTGGTGGATTTTGCCGACGTGGTATTCGCCGTCGATTCGATCCCGGCGATCCTGGCGGTGACCCAGGATTCGTTCCTGGTGTTCACCTCGAACGCGTTCGCGATCCTGGGCCTGCGCGCGCTGTACTTCGCGATCGCGGGCCTGATGGAGCAGTTCCGCTATCTCAAGTACTCGCTGGTGTTCATCCTGGTGTTCGTCGGCATCAAGATGATGCTGACGCTGCACTACCACATCCCCAACCTGCTGTCGCTCGCGATCATCGTCGCGATGCTGCTGGCGGGGATCGCGGCGTCGATGGGGATGGGGAAGAAAGTTGACAGTTGAGAGTTGGCAGTTGACAGCGGGAGAGCGGCAAGGAACTTCCTGCCCGTCAACCGTCAACCGTCAACCGTCAACCGTCTCACCCCGCCTGTTTCGCCAGCACGCTCGAGCGCATCGAGTAGAGGAAATACACGGCGAGCCCCACGGTCATCCAGCTGAAGAAGTACCTCCACGTGTTGGGGCTCAGATTGCTCATCAGCCACAGGCACCCCGCCACACCGGCGATCGGCAGGTAAGGCATGAACGGAGTCTTGAACGGACGGTGCAGATCCGGATGCTTGTAGCGCAGCACGATTACGCCGACACAGACGGCCACGAACGCTGCAAGCGTACCGATATTGGCCATCTCGGCCACCGCGCCGATCGGCGCAAAACCGGCGATCGTCGCCAGAATCAAACCGGTACCGAGGATCACGGGGATCGGCGTCTTGGTGCGCGGGTTGATGTGCGAGAAGGCTTTCGGCAGCAGGCCATCACGCGACATCGCCAGCAGGATGCGCGTCTGGCCGTAATACACCACTAGCATCACGGTGGTGAGGCCGCAGATGGCGCCGAAAGCAATAAGGCCGGCGAACCAGTTGTAGCCGAGGCTCAGCATCGCCTGCGCGACGGGTGAAGGATTGTTGAGGGTCGAATAGTGAACCATGCCGGTCAGCAGGCCCGCGACCAGGATGTAGAGAATGGTGCAGACGACGAGCGAGGTGATGATCCCGAACGGCAGGTCGCGTTGCGGGTTGCGCGCTTCCTCCGCGGCGGTCGAGACGGCATCGAAACCGATGTAGGCGAAGAAGATCAACGCCGCACCACCCATCACACCGTTAAAGCCATACGGCATGAAGTCGGCCCAGTTCTCGCTCTTGACGTTGCCGGCGGCGACGAAGATGAAGAGCACGACGACGCTGAGCTTGATGAGCACCGCGACCGTGTTGACCCACTTGCTCGCGGCTACGCCGATGCACAAGAGCCCCATCAGTACCAGGATGATGCCGATCGCGGGCAGGTTGATGATGCCGCCGGCGTGCGGGGCGGTGATCAGCTCGGTCGGCAACGGCAGACCGATCGCCTGCATGCCGTTGGCGAAATAGCCCGACCACCCGATCGCCACCGCCGATACGGCGATGCCGTATTCGAGCATCAGGGCCCAGCCGATGATCCACGCGACCAGCTCACCGAGGCCGGCATACGCATAGCCATAGGCGCTGCCTGAGCCTCCGACTGCTGCGGCAAGTTCCGCGTACGACAATGCCGCGAGAGCGCACACCGTGCCGGCGACTACGTATGAGAGCACGATTGCCGGGCCGGCCTGGGTCGCGGCCGCGACGCCGGTCAACACGAAGATGCCCGCGCCGATGATCGCGCCGATGCCGAGAAACGTCAGATCCCACGGCCCGAGTGCGCGCTTGAGGCCCGTGTCCGCGTTGCAGTCACCGATTGGCTTGGTTCTGAAGAGACTCATGCGGTGGTCGCTCCCGGAGGGTCAGCACAAATTCGGCGCAATGTACTCCACGCTCTGATTGATTGATAGAAGTGCGCCTCAGCCGCGCAGGCCTTCGGGAACGTCGGGGCGCAATGCTTCCACCAGCGCTTCGAAGACTTTCGGCGCGCCGGCGAGGATGTTGCCGCCCTGTTTGTAGTCCTCGCCCAGCAACGTGCCGACCCGGCCGCCCGCTTCCTGGATCAGCAGCGTGCCCGCGGCGGTATCCCAAGGGTGCAGACCGAACTCCCAGAAGCCATCGAGTCGTCCGGCTGCGACATAAGCGAGATCGAGTGCCGCCGCGCCGGGCCTGCGAATACCGGCGGTTGCCCCCATGACGGTCTTGAACATCGCCAGATACGCGTCCGCCCATTGCACGTTGCTGCGGAACGGGAAGCCGGTTCCGATCAGCGCACCCTCGAGACCGCGCTGATTGCTCACGCGGATCTTGCGGCCTTCCAGCTGCGCACCGTCGCCGCGCGAAGCCGTGAAGAGCTCTTGGCGCATCGGGTCGTAGACGACCGCCTGATCGAGCCGGCCACGCGTCTGGAAGGCGATCGACACCGCGAACGTGGGAAAGCCGTGCAGGAAATTGGTAGTGCCGTCGAGCGGATCGATGATCCAGAAATTCTCCTCGGAGCCGCTGCGACCGCTCTCCTCGCCGAGGAAGCCGTGATCCGGATGCGTGCGGCGGATCGTGTTGATGATCTCCTGTTCGGCAAGCCTGTCGATCTCGCTCACGAAATCGTTGCGGCCCTTGGTCGCCACGTGGATCGAATCGAGTCGCGGCAGGCTGCGGACGATGAGATCACCGGCGCGGCGCGCGGCGCGAATCGCAATGTTGAGGAGGGGCTGCATGGGAACTAACCGGTAGAATAGCAAAAGGCCCCGGGGCCCGAGGCCGCAAGCTGCCGAACCGACGTCGTGTCTGCCACCATCCGCATCGTGCTCGTCGATACCACCCATCCCGGCAACATCGGGGCGGTGGCGCGTGCCATGAAGAACATGGCGTTGGACGATCTTGCGCTGGTGCGCCCCGTGAGCTTTCCACACGTGGAAGCCAGCGCGCGCGCCTCGAGTGCGGATGATTTGCTGATGCGCGCGCGCGTCTGGCAGACGGTGAGAGAAGCCATCGCTGACTGCGGTTTGATCGTCGGCGTGACGGCACGCCCGCGGCAGCAGCACTGGACCGTCCTCGAACCGCGCGCGGCGGCGCCACGCATTCTCCGGGAAAGCTCCAGTCGGCGGGTGGCAGTGTTGTTCGGTTCCGAGCGCGTCGGTCTGACCAACGAAGAGCTCGGCCTGTGTCACTGGCTCATCCGGATTCCCTCAAACCCGGAATACGAGTCGCTCAACCTCGCCATGGCCGTGCAGATCATCGGTTACGAGCTCTTTATCGCGCGCGGCGGGACGTTGCCGGCTGCCGAACGCGATGTGCCGCTGGCCACGGCGACCGAGATGCAGCAGTTCTACGCACATCTCGAGCGGGTCATGACGGAAGTTGATTTCACCGATCGCACCGAGTCTGGAGCGCACCTGATGAATCGGTTGCGGCGACTGTTCAATCGGGCCGAACCGGATGAGAACGAGGTCAACATCCTGCGCGGCCTCCTCACAGCGGTACAGGGAAAGCGACGCAGGGCGGGAGGATCGTGAGCGTCGCTTACCTGGACTATGCGGCGACGACGCCGGTCGACCCGCGCGTGGCAGCGGCCATGGCCGAGTGCCTGACTCGGGATGGAGTGTTTGGCAATCCCGCGAGCAGTCATGCGTACGGCGCGGCGGCTCGTGCGCGCGTCGAACGGGCCCGCGCACAAGTGGCCGCGCTCATCCACGCCGACCCGGCCGCCCTGGTGTGGACCTCGGGCGCCACCGAATCCAACAACCTCGCACTCCTGGGTGCAGCACGTTTTCATTCCACGTCCGGTCGGCACCTCATCACCGCTCGCAGCGAGCACAAATCGGTGCTCGATCCGTGCAAGCAGCTCGAGAAGGAAGGCTTCGAGGTGACGTATCTCAAGCCTGACCACGACGGCGTTGTGCATGCCGCAGAGCTTGAGGCCGCTCTCAGACCCGCGACGACACTCGTTTCGTTCATGCACGTCAATAACGAGATCGGCGTCGTACAGAACATTGGCGCCATGGGGCGACTGTGCCGCGAGCGGGGCGTGCTGTTCCATGTCGACGCCGCACAGAGCGCCGGCAAGATTGCGATCGACGTCGAGGGGCAATGCATCGATCTATTGTCGCTCACCGCGCACAAGCTCTACGGTCCGAAAGGGATAGGCGCCCTGTACGTGCGGCGGCGACCGCGCGTCGGGCTGGTCCCGTTGCTGTTCGGTGGCGGTCACGAGCACGGCCTGCGCTCCGGGACGCTGGCGACTCACCAGATCGCGGGCTTCGGCCTCGCCTGTGAGATCGCCGCTGGCGAGATCGATTCGAGCGCCCGGCGCGTCGAGGTGCTGCGTGCACGACTGTGGAACGGACTCAGCACGCTCGGCGGTGTCCGCTACAACGGTCATCCGCACTCGCGCATTCCGCACATCCTCAACGCGTCCTTCGATGGGGTCGAAGGCGAGAGCCTGCTGTACGGGTTACACGACCTCGCCGTATCGAGCGGTTCGGCGTGCAGCAGCGCGGCACAGGAACCCTCGTATGTCTTGCGCGCGCTCGGTCGCAGCGATGCCGAGGCTCAAGCCTCATTGCGCTTCAGCCTCGGTCGCTTCTCGACGGAGTCGGAGGTCGAGCTTGCGGTCGCAGCGGTGAGGCGCGAAGTGACCCGGCTGCGCCAACTCAGCCCGGCGACGATCGAAGCATGGGAAAGCGGCGCAACGACTACCGAGCGGGCAGTCGGAGAGGCGGGCAGCGTCGAGGCGGGCAGCTGGGTGCGGTTTGCAATCGGATTCGAGGGTGGACGTGTGACGGAGGCACGCTTCAAGGTCTACGGGTGCCCGCATACTCTCGCTGCCGCAGCATGGTTTGCCGAGCAGTTGCGCGGCAGGCGTCTGGAGGAGGTGCTCGCAGGCGGCGTTCAGGAGGCCGCGCGACAGCTCGAAGTGCCGGTTGAAAAACTCGGACGGCTCCTCATCATCGAGGACGCTCTGCGGGAGTGCCAGCGACGGATGTCGCGCACGGTGTAAAATCGGGCTTGGTTGGTATTGAGCGAACGAAGCGAGTTCCCCAAGGACCATGGCTATTTCACTCACTGAAGCCGCTGCGGGTCGGGTGCGCAGCTTTATCCGGTCGCGGGGCCACGGCGTGGGTCTGCGATTGGGCATCAAGAAGACCGGCTGCTCGGGTTTCGCCTACGTCGTCAACTACGCCGAGAACATCGGCAGCACGGATGTCGTTTTCGAGGACCGCGGCGTAAAGGTCGTCGTTGATCCCGAAAGCCTGAAGTACATCGACGGCACCGTGGTTGATTTCGTCAAGCAGGGACTGAACGAGGCGTTCCGGTTCCTCAATCCCAACATCAAGGGCGAATGCGGCTGCGGCGAAAGCTTCACCGTCTGACTGCCTCTCAACCCCAGAATCTCCTTGCGGGACGCGGACTTCCGCACGCCCTCGCGTTGCGGCGGGCACGTCTCGCGGGTACACTTGCGCGCCCAAACGAGCCGCGAGGCCAACGAGAATGGCGCTGGAGCGCACCCTGTCGATCGTCAAGCCGGATGGCGTTCAGAAGAACGTCATCGGCGAGGTCTATCGCCGATTCGAGCAGGCGGGTTTAAGCGTGATCGCAGCGCGCATGATGCATCTGACCCAGGCGCAGGCTGAGGGTTTCTACGCCGTCCACCGCGAGCGCCCGTTCTACCGCGACCTGGTGCGGTACATGACCTCGGGTCCCGTGATGGTGCAGGTGCTCGAAGGCGAGAACGCCGTTGCGCGTAACCGTGACATCATGGGCGCGACCGATCCGAAGAAAGCTGCCCCCGGGACAATCCGCGCCGATCTCGCGGCCAGCATCGAGCAGAACGTCGTGCACGGTTCGGATGCGGCCGACACCGCGGCGCGCGAGATCCGCTTTTTCTTTTCCGACCCCGAGCTCTTCCCGCGGGTGCGTTGAGATGCGCCCAGCTCGAACCAATCTCCTCGGTCTTACCCGTGCCGCGCTCGAGGAGTTCGTCACCGAGGTCGGCGCGAAGCCGTTCCGCGCGCGCCAGCTCATGAAGTGGATCTACAAGCGAGGCGTCGGCGACTTTGGGCAGATGACCGACCTGGCGCGCGAATTTCGCGCCACGCTCGCGGAGCGTGCCGAGATTCGTGCGCCCGAGATCGCCACAACACAGGTGTCGGCAGACGGTACCCGCAAATGGATGCTCAACGTCGGTGCCGGGGCAGGCACCGTCGATCAGGCCATCGAGATGGTGTTCATCCCCGAGCCGGGGAGAGGAACGCTGTGCATATCCAGCCAGGTGGGCTGCGCGCTCGATTGCACTTTTTGCTCGACCGCCCAGCAAGGCTTCAACCGCAACCTGACGGCGGCGGAGATCGTGGGGCAGGTGTGGCTCGCCAACCGCGAGCTGGGATACACCGGTGAGTCGCGACTCATCACCAATGTCGTATTCATGGGAA